>CAZBRY010000248.1:423-3385 GCA_964494285.1 uncultured Lachnospiraceae bacterium | reverse complement strand
TTATGAAAAATGCTTGTAATATTTCCAAAAAGCGTCCCAAACACGACCATCTCTTCATATAGAAACGCCTTATTTGCTGTATGCGTCTTTCCGGCAAACCGCGGTACAAGCCCGACCGCTGTCAACGTCGTAAACACACCGCCCGATACGAACAATCCAAAGCTCAACCCCAGCACGCAAAGCCCTGCTTCCTTAATCCACATCCAAGCTGTTCCCTTCCCGGTTCATGGCCTCTACCATCGTCTTGTTGACATCCTCCTCATAATTTTTCATGCCAACCTCAATCGGCGTCGGATCGTTTGTCAGGCGTCGTCCGCCTATATGATTAAAAAAAGTAATGATGCCGGCAGCCAGCCCGATTGAATACGAAATTTCCAATATTGTAAACCCATTTGTTTCCTTCCCCATAACAAGGCAGTAAACCTCAGCAAATACGTTTCGAATGCCAATATCATTGTGAAAGGCAATAATTGTAAAGGCTGAGCCGAAAAAACTGATCAGGCAGATAAACAGTACCTTTATATTCTGCCAGACTTTATTGGGCACTTTTTCCTTATATTCAAGCAGCAGATCACTTTCTCCGAGGTTCATGATTTCCAGGTACGGATAACGCTCCTTTAAAAGCTGTATCAGCTTTATCATGCTGACGACACATTGTCCGGAACGGTAATCGCGAAAGTCCAGCACCGTTATCTGCTTTAAGACAGAAACAAGCTGACCATCGCTGCAATACAGCTTCGCAATATCACCGACAGTAACTGCTTCCCGCTCGACTTGTGTATTTTTTTCCGCTTTGATATACAGCCATATTTTTTCATCCATGCAAGAAGTATTTGCAATTGTAGGAAAAATATTCATCTTAGGTTATATCCTTTATCGTATTAAATAATTTCCTTAATTTCCTTGAAATCTCACATGTTATCTTATATAATAAGATTTATAGCGGCATAACAAAGGAGGAATTGCGATGCAAGTCAAAAAGACGGAAGCCGGAGAAATTCTTTTTCAGGAAAATGAAACCTCAAAAATCCTGAGCATTGTTGCAGAGGGCATCGTTAGAAAAAGCAACTCTTATACGGAGGGTACTGCCGACAAAGGCTGTCTTCTTGGTTTCTGCTCACAGACAGAGATCTTCTATCCCTTCACATACACGGCTGTAAAGCCTGTGACTCTCTACCAATATGATTATGAACAGCCTGGAGATTTGACGGCTCTGCTTTCAGAAAATCAGGAAGCATGCGGGCTGATTGCCAGCTGCACCGCTCAAAAATTTTCCGAGCAGCTGGAAGTCTATGACTCTCTTCTTTCATCCTGTCAGACGCTTTATGATATGATCTGTGAGGAAAATGAAAAATATCTGAAGCTCTGCACCCATTATCAGACAGAGGCAAAAATACTTCCCGGTATCGAACAGCTCGGCGATTTTTCCAAAGATACCATCCTGGACGAATGGTTCATCCGCTACTATACATCTGTCGGTTCATTTGCACCTGCAAAATGGAGAGCTTTTTATGAAGATCATATTGATGCCGGAGCCGGCTTTATTATGAAAGCTGACGCCGATATGCAGCTGCTTCTATCCTGCTGCAAGAAGCTTTCGCAATACCTGGACATGATTTATGACCTTTATTTAAGCGAATACAAGATAGATTTGTTTACTTTCTATTCGGCTCTTTTGGAGGAGGCTCTTGCAAAAAAAGCCACCGTCAGACCAATCATTGAGTCAATTGATAATCTTGCACGGATCATTGAACAGCATACGAAAATCGATCCGGAGCTGGTCAAGACACGTTTTACGGAATACCGCGAGCTTGTACCCGATTCTGAGAAGCATTCCGACCATTCCCTTCCTCAGAGCATGGATGCGAAAATGATAGAAAAAATCAAAAATTCTCTTTTGAATTCACTCTATACGATCACAAGCTATGCAGAACTGGAAGATGCCGATCAAAGTCGTTTTTATAAGCTTGTAAAGCAATATACTGCCCTCCCTGACCGCAGCTCCTCCGACGATTTATCCCGTTCCCTGCGTAAAGACCTGACCACGCTTTTTTATGAAACCTACAAAAAAGCATTTTTTAAAAGTCTGCAGGATCCTACGCTCCCCACAGAGCTAAAGATGTTTTTCTACTTCGGGTACATCGACGAAAGCCTTGCAGGGATTGAAAATGCCATTTATCTGTATTATTTGGCCGAGAAACTGCAGCCGGACGAAAAGGGGCATGTCTTTATTTTTTACGATTGGCTCGTTCAGATTTATAAAGGAAACAAGGAGCCTTGCATCAATGACTTAAATATTGACTATACCGCACATCTGCACAGGCTTAAAATTGAGGGCAAAATCACGGAGGCTCAGGAATCCGATGATCTGGCGAATGGAACAAAGCGCGTTTTATATGAAATGGACAACATGTTCCGTTCCACTAACAGAATGATTTCCGGTCGCATCACAACCTTTTGCCCGCTCTTTTCCGATCATGAGCTCTACGGCTCTCTTGATCGGCTCCTGATCACCGGCGATGCGCTCAATAAAATGCTGCAGCAGATCAAAGCGATTGACTTTTCTCTGTTTTACCGGGAAACACTGTTTACGGCGCCGGAGAGCGGTATTCAAAAGGAGGTTGTTCAGGTCGAAGTGCTTCCCGATCTTATTCTTATGCCGGGCTTTGGAACACGAGGTGTCATGTGGCAGGAAATCACGGGCAGAAAGCGTACTTCTCCCGCACGCCTTATCCTTCCGGTATTTTTAGCAAAGGATTTAATAAAAGTAATGCTGCACCTGTGTGGAGAGTTCCGCTGGGAAATGTGCCGCCGCATTCAGGGTGCGCGATGGAATGATCTGGGGGAGCGTTCTTTGACAAGCGATTATTGCGATTATCTGCAAACATTTAAGCGGAGTCGTGATTTATCACCCGAGGTAAGAGAACGGATTAAGTCTTCCTATGCAAAATACCGCAACAGT
>CAZBRY010000248.1:0-413 GCA_964494285.1 uncultured Lachnospiraceae bacterium | reverse complement strand
GAAAGCGTAGGTTCGCTTCGACTAAACAAGCTTTCCCGCACGATCCTCTTTGATTACTGCCCGTTCTCGGCTACAGTCCGTGAGGCGGTCAGCACAAACCGCATTTATAAGGATTTGACGGATCGCTATCAAATCAAACATGCACATATCCTGCGTCTGTCTGACCTATCAATGCAGAAAATACAAAAGTCCGGACATGATATTCCGGCTGCAATCAAAGAGCACCGAAGATTTTTGGAAATGTAGCGGCGTTCTACCTTGCAAACCCCAACATCAGGTAAACGATACAGGAGCTTGCGGCAAACACAGCCGCGGCTCCTATTATGATGCCGCCGATGATTCTGTTGTTTTTTACCTTAAAATCCAATCCGTCCGCATAAATTCCAAGAAACAGTGCCTCCACGACGATCAAG
>CAZBRY010000247.1:2449-3401 GCA_964494285.1 uncultured Lachnospiraceae bacterium | reverse complement strand
GAACTCCTGACCGTCTATCGTCACCTTTGCGTCATTGGATATGAAAAGATTGATCCAAAGCGACCTTTCGTCGGCAAAGTAAATGTATTCTCCTAATGAAGCAAGTGTCCTTGCGATATTGGGCGGACAGCACGCAACCCCAAACCATTTCTGGCGGACGGGCTTCACATGCTCCTTCGACGTGCGCGGAATGCAGTTGTCCGGCCACACCTCCAAAGGATTCACATAGAAAAAGCTTTTTCCGTCCATCGCAATTCCTGCTAAAACCGTATTATACAGAGCCGCTTCTACAATGTCCATATATTCCCCGGCGCCTGTAATCTGTGCCATCCTTCTGCTAAACAGCGCCAAGCCGATCGCAGCGCATGTTTCTGAATAGTTGCTGTTGTTCGGCAAATCGTAGTCCGTCGTAAAGCGCTCGAGAAGTCCAGAGCTGCCGATGCTGCCCGTTATGTACATCCGTTTTGTCGTGATGTTTTCCCACAACCGTTTGCAGGCACTTAACAGCTCTTCATCCCCATAAGCCGCCGCGACATCCGCCATCGCACAGCACATATAAACAGCCCTGACGGCATGACCCTCCGCTGTCGCCTGCTCTCTTACCGGCAGATGCGATTGGGAGTATTTCGGGTCATAATTCTCAAATTCGGGAAAAAAACATTTAAAATCAGGTCTTTTCTCTTCTTCTAAAAAGTAGTTTGGCTGTCTGCCTCTCCGATCCAGAAATGATTTTGCCTGCGCAAGATATTTTTGCTTCCCCGTCACCTCATAAAGCTTATACAGGCCGATTTCTACCTCTTGGTGTCCGGGGCAGGCATTTGCATTTGTTTCTTCAGAAAACTGTTCACAGATCAGATCCGCAAAATCACACATATAATTTAAAAACCGATCCTTGCCCGTCGCCCGGTAATAAGCCACCGCCGCTTCCATCAAATGTCCGGCCGTATAAAGC
>CAZBRY010000247.1:0-2439 GCA_964494285.1 uncultured Lachnospiraceae bacterium | reverse complement strand
AAATTCGTAAAACGGCGGTCCGGTTCTTTGATCGTATAATAGGTATTGATATAGCCGTCGGGCTGTTGTGCCTTTTTGATCAATTCAATGACCTCATCCGCCGTTTTTTCAAGTGCGGGATCGGGATGTACGGCCAGAGAATACGCAACCGCCTCCAGCCACTTCGCAACATCCGTATCTTGAAATACCACGCCCTGAAAGGATCCCTCTTCCAGACCGGCTGCAATTTTAAAATTTGCGATACAGTGGCTCGTTTCCACATCCTCCAAATTATCATTCAAAATATTCCACTGGTGGGGAATGATGACGTCCTTAACAAGATGCGTATATTTATTCCAAAAGGAATCGTCAATCTTTATATTTTTTAAAGAAACCAGAGATAGCTTTTGCATAAGTGTTACACTCCTGTCGATGTTTCCACTGTAATGGTTATTTTATGATTAAACGTTTAATCACTATGCGCTCATTATACTATCACTTTTCCACAATTGCAATAGCTTTTTTAGGTTTTTTTTATACACTTTTTGAATTTGTATGGTCCGAGAAACAAAAGAATCTATGCAAATTTCTCTCAAAATCCGCATAGATTCTCATATTTTCGGTTATTTTTTTATAAAATTGTTTTATTCAAAAATTTTTATCTTTTTAGCTTAAACGTTTTATCTCATTTTGACTTTTATTCGGATTTGCGTTTCAACAGGCTGCATTCAATTTTATAAACCGGCTCGGGGCAAAAATCCTCTTCCTCGATCTGCCTGATCAGCAGATCCGCGGCCTTCTGTCCAATTTCGCTTAAGGGAAGCGCCATCGTCGAAAGCTCCGGATTGAATGCCGTACTGATTTCCCGGTTATCAAAACCGATCAGGCCAAGTTCTCTGCCAATGCACAGCCCTTTTTCATTTGCATAATCATAAACGCCTGCCGCCATGTCGTCGCTCATTGAAAAAATCGCGTCGACGCCCTGCTGCATAAGCTTTTCGCACGCCTGATAACCCTTTTTTCTCGACCAGTCACCGTTTTGTACAAGCGCGGGATTGTAGAGGATCTGACTTTCAAACAGCGCCTTCTGATAACCGCGCTGTCTGTCGATCGTGTGGCGGCTTTCAGCCTCTCCCGCGATCATGCCGATTTTCCGATAACCCTTCTCAAGCAACTCCTTTACGGCTTCATACGCTGCATGCTCATCATCATAAATGACCGAAGGCGTATTTTTCTTTGCCGAAAAGCCGTATGCGACGACAATCGGTACGCTGTAGTCGGCCGGAATGCTTTTCATTTCACGGCAATGCGCGCCGACATAAATGACTCCCGCAACCTGCTTACTCTGCATGATCCGAAATTCCTCTTCGACCTCCGCATGATACCGCTCATGATGATAAAAGGCATTGTCATATTTTTTATAAAGCCGTAAATTTCCGAGAAGGAACATATAGCCCTTCTCCTCCAGATACTCATGAATGCCGTCTACGATATCCGCACAGTTGAATACGGTCAGATCCTCCGTTATGATGCCGATCATCTTTGTATTGCGCTGCTTCAGACTTTTCGCCATCATGTTCGGAACATAGCCCATTTCCTTCGCCGTATTTAATATTCGTTGCCTTGTCTCCTCCCCGACGCGTCCCTTTCCGTTCAAAATATTGGAAACCGTGGCGATCGAGACATCACATGCCTTTGCGACTTCTTTTATCGTAGCCATTTCATTTTCCTGTTTCTGTTTATTTTGCTTTCCCTATCATAGCAGAATTAAATTTTTCTGTCCATTCGAGAAATCCTTTCTCGAAATATGCGCACTCACTTCGTTCGGCGCGTGCTTCTTACTACCCTTTGACTGCCCCCGCTGTCATTCCTTCTATTAGATACTTCTGGAAGAAGAGGAAGATGACGAAGATGGGGATGATACCAAACATGGAGCCGGCGATCAGCACGTCGTAGTTGTTTCCGTAAGGCGTCAGCAGCGAGGTCAGGCCGATCGGAAGCGTAAATTTGCTCGAGCTTCTAAATACGAGCAGCGGCCAAAGCATGTTGTTCCAAGAGCCCATCGCGCAGAGAATTCCCATTGCGGCAAAAGCGGGCTTGGTGATTGGAAGCATGATCCGCACGCAAATTCCGTATTCGGTCGCGCCGTCGATGCGTCCTGCATCCAGCAATTCTTTTGGCAATGAGGTCATATACTGCTTAAAGAAGAAAATCGTCGAGGCTGCACAGATGACGGGGAGATAGACGCCCGCCCTCGTATCGATCAGATGCAGCGTGATCATTTCCTTATAAAGCGGCAGCATCAAAATTTCAAACGGCACCATCATCGTCGCAATGACCAAAAAGAACAGAAAGTTCTTAAGCGGAAATTCATACATTGTCAGACCGTAGGCAATAAAATAGCAAATGAACAGCGTCAGAAATACGGTGATAAACGTCAGCGTCAGACTATTTTTAAAC
>CAZBRY010000246.1:2268-3408 GCA_964494285.1 uncultured Lachnospiraceae bacterium | reverse complement strand
ATGATAATGAGAAAATTTTGGTCCTATGCGAAGGGATATAAACGGGAATTGATTCTGGCGGTTATCTGTATTGAGGCGGAGACGGTGTTTGAGCTGATCATTCCGATGATCATGGCAGACATTATCGACGTGGGCATCGTGAGAGGGGATAGGAGTTATATTCTCTTAAAGGGGCTGCAGATGGCCGTTTGCGCGTTCATGTCCCTTGTTCTTGGAATTTTGTATGCGAAATATACCTCAGCCTGCGGCAATGGGATCGGGGCGGCGATCCGGGCGGCGGAGTTTCGGAAAATGCAGACCTATTCATTTTCCAACACAGATAAATTCAGCGTTTCGTCGCTTGTCACGAGGCTGACGAGCGACGTTACGACGATTCAGAATTCTATCACAAACGGCCTGCGGCCGGGCTTTCGTTCCCCGCTGATGATACTGATTGCGGTTTTTCTTTCGTTTAGGCTGAACGCGACGCTTGCGGTCGTGTTTCTGATCGCGGCTCCGGTGCTTGGTGTCTTTTTATTTTTTATTATTAAAAATGTTCGTCCGCTTTATACAAGAATGCAGACGGCAATAGATTATGTAAATCAAATTGTGCAGGAAAATCTGACGGCGATCAGGGTCGTGAAGGCTTATGTCAGAGAAGATTATGAAATCGAAAAGTTTGAAGGTCAATGGGAATTTGAGGGATACGTCTGAAAAGGCATTTTCGCTGGCTGTGTTGAATATGCCGGCATTTCAGCTCGTGATGTATGGCACCATTCTTTGCATCCTCTGGTTTGGCGGGAATCTTGTCACGGTAGGCGGTATGCAGGTCGGAAGCCTCACGAGCTTTTTAAGCTATGTGCTGCAGGTGCTGAACTCCCTCATGATGTTTTCCAACGTATTTTTGATGTTTACGCGTTCCCTAACGTCGTGGAAACGAATTACCCAGGTACTTGAGGAGGAGCCTGCAATCACGGATGCGCGCGCAGGGGATATCACGGTAGAGCGCGGCGGCGTTTCATTTGAGCATGTGTATTTTAAATATGAGGAAACCGCGCAGGAATATGTATTGTCGGACATTTCCCTGACGATTCTGCCCGGGCAGACGATCGGCATCATCGGGCCGACCGGTTCCTCTAAAAGCACGCTCGTTCAGTTGAT
>CAZBRY010000246.1:0-2258 GCA_964494285.1 uncultured Lachnospiraceae bacterium | reverse complement strand
AGGCACGATTTTAGTTGACGGGCATCCGATTTATGAATTCACGCAGGCGCACCTGCGCGATTCGATCGCGATGGTGCTGCAAAAGAACACGCTTTTTTCAGGAACGATCAAGGAGAACCTTTTGTGGGGCAGGCAGGACGCCACGATGGAGGAAATTGAGCGCGCCTGTAAAATTGCCTGTGTCGATGAGTTTATCGGCAGAATTAAGGACGGCTATGACACGGAGCTTGGACAGGGCGGCGTCAACGTGTCGGGCGGGCAGAAGCAGCGGCTCTGTATCGCAAGAGCGATCCTAAAGCAGCCCAAGGTGCTGATTCTGGATGATTCGACGAGCGCCGTGGATACGGCGACCGAGGCTAAAATTAAAGACGGACTTTTTAAGGAGCTGCCGGATATGACGAAAATTATCGTCGCGCAGCGGATCACATCGATCATGGACGCGGATCAGATCGTGATTCTGGACGACGGCAGAATCAACGCAATAGGGACGCATGAGACGTTGCTTAAGGAAAATGAAATCTATCAGGATATTTATTATTCACAGCAGCAGGGAGGGAATTTGTGATGCCAAGGCCTACACGGAGCGCAAGACCCGAAAATGCAAAAAAGACGCTGCTGCACTTATTCCGCTATTTAGGGCATTATAAAACAGCGCTGTTTTTTATCGTTATATTTGTATGCATCAATGCCGCCTCTTTAGTTGCGGGGACCTATTTACTAAAGGATGTGATCAACAAAACGATCATACCGGGCGATATCCCGGGTCTTGTTAGAATGCTCGTTTTGATGGGTGCAATTTATGCGGCCGGTGTGCTGGCGTGCCTGCTTTATAATAAGCTTATGGTGCACATTTCCCAAAAGGTTGTGTCGGAAATCAGGAGCGATTTATTCAGCCATACGCAGAAGCTTCCGCTCAGCTATTTTGATTCCCATACGCACGGGGAATTGATGAGTCATTTTACAAATGATGTCGATACCGTTTCCGAGGCTTTAAACAGTAGCTTTACGCTCGTTATCCAGAGCTTTATCACCTCCGTCGGGACAATCGTCATGCTGTTCGTGCTGAGCTGGCAGATGTCGTTTATCGTCGTCGCTTTTTTGGCGGCGATGCTGTTATACATCGGGCATAATGGAAAGCTGAGCAAGCGATATTTTGCGGCACAACAGAAAAATCTCGGCGCCATCAACGGCTTCGTGGAAGAGATGGTCGCGGGACAGAAGGTAGAGAAAATTTTCAACCACGAGGCGCAGGACTTTGAGAAATTCAGCAGGTTGAACGAAAGGCTGCGCGGCGCTTCCACAAAGGCGTTCACCTATTCGGCTAAAACAATTCCGACGATCGTGGCGCTATCTTATGTAAACTATGCGGTTTCCGCGTGTATCGGAGGTTTGTTCGTGCTGGCCGGTCTGACGGACATCGGCACGCTGGCTTCTTATCTTGTATATGTCAGGCAGAGCGCGATGCCGATGAACCAGTTTACCATGCAGGTGAATGCGCTGATGTCGGCGCTGGCCGGAGCGGAGAAGATATTTTCCATGATGGAGGAACAGCATGAGCTCGATGAGGGAAAAATCACTTTAAAGAGAGTCCGAAAGAATGAGGATGGGACGCTTACGGAGAGCGACACGTACACGGGCGATTTTGCATGGAGGGTTCCGGGCGCAGAGGACGGCTTTACCTATGTGCCGTTAAAGGGAGATGTGCGCTTTCATAACGTCGTGTTCGGCTATACGAGGGAGCATCCGGTTTTGAACGGGATCAACCTGTTTGCGAGGCCGGGGGAGAAAATTGCATTTGTCGGCTCGACGGGCGCTGGCAAAACGACGATTGTCAACCTGATCAACCGTTTTTATGAGATTCAGGGCGGGCGGATCACTTATGACGGAATTGATATTAAACAGATTAAAAAGGCGGATTTGCGACGTTCGATTTCGGTCATTATTCAGGACACGCATCTGTTTACGGGTACGATCACCGACAATATCCGTTACGGAAGGCTGACGGCGAGCGGGGAGGATGTAGAGAAAGCGGCCCGGCTTTCAAATGCCCACTCGTTTATCAAAAGGATGCCAAATGGTTATGACACGCTGCTGGAAAGTGATGGGGCAAATTTATCCCAGGGGCAGCGCCAGCTTTTGGCAATCGCGCGCGCGGCAATTTCGCAGCCGCCTGTGCTCGTGATGGATGAGGCGACGAGCTCGGTCGATACGAGGACGGAAAAGCTGATTGAAAAGGGCATGGACACGATCATGCAGGC
>CAZBRY010000245.1:3195-3412 GCA_964494285.1 uncultured Lachnospiraceae bacterium | reverse complement strand
TGTTATGAACGATGAATATGAAATCGCAAGAACGAAAGATGAGCTTCCGCAGAGTGCGGGCGGAAGGACAATCACGACGACAGAACCGAAGTTTATCCCGAAGGAGGCAGTCAATATTTCCTTGGACGGTAATGTGGATGTCAAAGTGCGCATGATTGATTGCGTTGGTTATATGGTGGAAGGAGCCGCCGGGCATTTGGAAGAGGACAGAGAGCGC
>CAZBRY010000245.1:0-3185 GCA_964494285.1 uncultured Lachnospiraceae bacterium | reverse complement strand
AAACACCATGGTATGACTATGAAATTCCATTTACGCAGGCAGCGGAAATAGGAACGCGAAAGGTCATCAACGATCATTCTACAATCGGAATTGTCATTGTGACAGATGGTTCATTTGGAGAGATTCCAAAGGAAAACTATGCATCGGCAGAAGAAAAGACAATTACGGAATTAAAACGGATTGGAAAACCGTTTATCGTACTTGTCAACAGTGCGAGACCATACAGTGAAGAGGCGCAAAGAACTGCGCGGGAAATCGAAGAGACTTATCAGGTGAATGCACAGGCCGTAAACTGTGAGCAGTTAAAAAAGGAGGATATTTTCAGCATCCTTTCCAATATTCTTTACGAGTTCCCCGTTTCCGTCATGGAATTTTATATGCCAAAATGGGTAGAATTATTGGAAAAGGAACATCCGGTAAAGCTGGATATTGTAGAGCGTGTGAAAGAACTGTTAAATGGCGTCTATACGATGCGTGACGTGATAGACAGCGACCTGCAGGCAAACAGCGATTATATCAAGCAATGCAAGGTGGATCAGACCGATTTGTCCACGGGTGTCGTGCAGGTGCTTTTCTCGATTGATGATGCGTTTTATTATGAGCTGATCAGTGAACTTGTTGGGGAGTCCGTGGACAACGATTATTGTCTGATGCGCATTTTGCAGGAGTTGTCCTCCATGAAAAAGGAATATGTGAAGGTTTTGAATGCACTTGACAGCGTACGTTTTAAAGGCTATGGCGTTGTGACGCCGGAACGGAGTGAAATTTCATTGCAGGAACCGGAGATCATTAGACATGGCAACAAATTTGGCGTAAAAATCAAGGCGGAAAGCCCATCAATTCATCTGATCAAAGCGCCGATTGAAACAGAAATTGCACCGATTGTCGGGACACAGGAACAGGCGGAGGATTTGATTACTTATATCAAGGAGACATCTGCAGGTGATAATGGTATTTGGAATACAAATATTTTCGGAAAGAGTATCGAACAACTGGTGCAGGATGGCATCACAAGTAAAATTGCAATGATTGATGAGGAAAGTCAGATGAAATTACAGGAAACGATGCAAAAGATTGTAAATGACAGTACGGGCGGACTGATTTGCATTATTATTTAAAAATCACCAAAAAGTGGAACACAAGCAGACATTAGGGGTTGCGGATAAAATTGTGGTAAGGTAAAATAGAGAAAGCTGATAAAATACTAGGAGGATTTTAAATATGAGTGAAGTATATGATAAACTGGTGAAATGCTATGAAAGTGTAAGAGCAAAGGTGGACTTTACACCGAAGGTTGCGCTTGTGCTCGGCTCCGGGCTTGGTGATTATGCGGACGGGATTCGGGTTGAGGCAACATTGCCTTATCATGAGATTGAGGGGTTTCCGATATCGACAGTACCTGGGCATAAAGGACAGTTTATTTTTGGATACGTAGGTGAGGTGCCGGTTGTTTGTATGCAGGGAAGAGTCCATTTTTATGAGGGCTATCCGATTTCAGACGTTGTTTTACCGACGAGGCTGATGAAGCTGATGGGGGCCGAGATCCTGTTTTTAACGAACGCTTCGGGAGGCATCAATCAAAGCTTTGGTGCCGGAGATTTTATGTTGCTCACAGATCATGTTTCTTTGTTTGCTCCTAATCCTCTGATTGGCCAGAACATTGACGAGTTTGGAACGAGATTTCCGGATATGAGCACTGTTTATGATCAAAAACTGCGAGATGTGATCCTAAAAGCGTCTTCCGATTTAGGCATTCCGATCAAGCAGGGAGTCTATGCACAGCTGACAGGTCCTTCCTTTGAATCGCCTGCAGAGATCCGACTTTTGTCAGGTCTTTCTGTGGATGCCGTAGGTATGAGTACAGTCGTGGAGGCAATTGTGGCGAATCATATGGGAATGCGTATTTGTGCTATTTCCTGTGTCTGCAATCTGGCGGCAGGTCTTTCGGAAAATCCGCTGACGCATGAGGAAGTGCAGGAAGCAGCAAATGCGGCCGCGCCGCTCTTTAAGAAACTTGTGACGGAGTCGATTATTCGGTTTGATGAACAACAGAAATAGAGGAAGAATATGCGGAAGATAGTATGCATAATAAAGATAATGCCAGTATTTCTGCTTCTTTTACTGGCCGGTTGTGGAGAATCCTCCAAGGAGGCGGCGGAGCTTGCGCTGATTACTGATGTGGGCACAATTGAGGACGGCTCCTTTAATCAAGGTGCATGGGAAGGCATCAAGCGCTATGCGGAGGAAAGTGGAGTTAATTACCGGTATTACCAACCGAAGGAGGCATCTACCACAGCCTATCTTGAGACGATAAAAGAAGCGGTGAAAAACGGCGTGAAGCTGATCGTATGTCCGGGTTATCTGCCGGAAGAGGCGGTGTATCAGGCTCAGGATAAATATCCGAAGGTAACCTTCATTTTGCTGGATGGCAAACCGCACAATGCGGATTATACAGACGATAAAATCAACGATAATGTTATGCCAATTTTATTTAAAGAGGATCAAGCCGGCTTTCTTGCCGGCTATGCTGCCGTCCGGGACGGCTATACGCATTTGGGCTTTATCGGCGCCGTTGCGGAGGAACCGGTAATTCGGTACGGCTATGGTTTTGTTCAGGGTGCGGATTATGCAGCGATTGAGATGGGAATCAATGTCGACTTGAACTACTGCTATACGGATACGTTTCTGGAAAACCCGCAGGTGCAGGAATTGGCGGCTTCTTGGTACCAGGCGGGGACAGAAGTGATCTTTGCCTGCGGCGGATCGATGGGCAGATCGGTTATGGCGGCGGCAGAGTCTGCCGATGCGAAAGTGATCGGAGTGGATGTGGATCAGAGCGCGGAATCGTCAGCTGTTATCACTTCCGCGATGAAAATGTTGTCCAATGCAGTTTATACCGGTGTAAAGGACTACTATAGAGGCTCGTTTAAGGGTGGCGAGATCACGACGATGACGGCTAAAAACGGCGGGGTTGGACTTCCGATGAAGACATCTGATTTTAGAAGGTTCTCTAGTGTGGAGTACGACGCGATATTTACGCTACTTGTGGAGGATACGATTGTACCGTATGCGAGCGTCGATGTAGGCACTACCGAAGATCTGACGCTAGTTAATACAGTAGTTACCTACATTCCGCAGTGATTGGGAAATGAAAAGAGGGATAAATGATGGAAAACGAGAAACTG
>CAZBRY010000244.1:0-3426 GCA_964494285.1 uncultured Lachnospiraceae bacterium | reverse complement strand
CATATATTCATAAATAGCATTCCCATCCTCCTGCTCTTGTAATTCCTTTGCTTCTTCCAGCATTTCTTTTCCCGCATTCTTCACTGCCTTGAGCTTTTGATTGAAGTCCATGCCAAGATCATTTATCAGCTTTCCCGTTACCAGCTCTTTGATCCCTATTGCGGTCAGTTTCTTATTGATTTTTGCTGCCTCATGTCGCCCCATCGGATCGATCTATCTAAGCGGGTTGGAGAAACAGTAGATGTATTGGTTTAAGCTCTGTAGGTCGTCTAAGTCGATGTAATGATCCTCGTCTTAGCCAAGGCTTCCTTTCTGCTTGTCCATCGCGTTGTAATAGCGCTGGAATTTGATCGGCAGCACCCCTTCCAGGCACAGGTCTTCTTTTTCGTAGTAGAAGTTCCCGGTCGACAGGTTCACTGGGTCTACGCTGCTTTTGCACGTGCTGTTTTCTCCTTTTAGGTAGGTTCTTGTGAGTGACAGCTTCTCGGCAAGGCTTTTTGTTCCGCTCTCCCATCTTCCCTTGCATTCTTTTAAGGCCGCTTCCAGGCTTGTCTTTCCTTTTTGGCATGTTCCTTTGGCGATCAGCTCTGTTAAGTCTCTTGTTTTCAGGCTTCTGGTTCCCGATTTGTAGTTCAGCTCTCTCATCGCTTCCGCATGCTTTTGATCGAGGCTAAAGATGTTGTCTTTTAAGTTCCCAAACAGGCTCTTTAGCGATTGTTTCATTTCTTCATACGGCGAGGTGTCAAGGCTTGACAAAACGGCGTTGATCGTTGGCACGAGCGTTCCGTCTTTGGCTTCCTCCGGCACGCTTTCGGCGGTCTCTAATAACGCCTCCAGGGCTTCTTTTAAGTCCTCCGTCACTTCGCTGGCGCAGTCCATCAGGCCGGTGGACTGCTGCTCTAATTCTTCCATGGCTCCTCTATGGAAGACGCGGTTTTGTTCTAATCGGGACATAGGATTCCTCTCTTCTTTTGCTTTTTTTGTTGTTATTTTTATAAAATACGACATCTCTGCCGTATTTCCATTTTTTGTGTTCCTCTTGTTCCAATGTTACTCGTTTTTGACTTTATTTTCAATGGGGTTAGCGTTTTTTACACGATTTGAATCGAAATTTACATTTTTATGGAACTGTTTTACATGTAGAACATAAAAACGATCATTATTGACACGTTACACTAATTATGATTAACTGAATTTAGTTGAATCTTGAAGTCACGTCATTTTATACTTATGACGGAACTTCGACGTCCATCCGTTCATAAAGACTTTGTTGTTTCTCAGTAATCTCTGAAAGATGATGAGCCTTTCCTGGTTGCTGGTAATACTCAATTATATCAAGTTCATTCAGTCATCTGTGGTTTGTCCATAAGGATTGTCCCATCGAGCCCCTACCAAAGTTTGTCTCTTCTCATCCAATACAAGATTATCCAAATGGATAAGCCTATCACACACCTATGACAAGAAAAAACTCAGCAGTGTCCCGTCTGTCATTCTACCGGGAACTGCAAGACTCATGCTTCTTATTCCAGATCCATCATCGTTATCATAGGATTGTGTTAATTCACTCACAAAATGTGTTACATTTTCAAAGTACAATACAGAAAAGGGAATGTTTTAAATGCCCTTTTATCGCTCTAATCATAATATAAATAATAAAACAGTAATGTTTATTGACAAACGTATGATAGTTCGGTAAATTTATATTATTAGTAATAAATACTACTATCAATAACTTGAATCCTATCAACATTGATCAAAAAGGTGGTTTTATGCGCATTCGTATAATTCTTTTAACAATACTCGGGGGACTATTTTTACTGGTGGGCGTAATTGGTATTTTTCTTCCAATTCTACCCACGACACCGTTTGTGATGCTTGGTACAGGATGTCTCGCAGGCACGCCAAAACTGCAGGCGCAAATTCTGAGAATCCCTTTTTTTCGTGAATATATTGAAAATTATAAAGGACGAAAGGGGCTTCCACGCAGAACGGTCGTTAAAAGTCTTCTTTTTCTCTGGGGAATGTTGATTTTATCCATGATTTTGACAGGGAAACTTTGGCTGATTCTGCTGCTGATCTTTATTGGGATTTGTGTAACCATTCATATTCTGGTCATTGCAAAGCCCAAACAGGAGATCAATTCCACAAAAAACATCCACAATTAATTGGCATCTGCCATCTGCTTTATCACCTGGGAGAAACAAAATGAACAGCAATCAAGGAAGATATCATATACAGGATTCGATTAACTATTCTAAAAACAGCATTCTTTATCGCGCGGTGGACACCAAAACCGGAGAATCCGTTATTTTGAAAACCCTCAATACGGAAACGATAAGCACCAAAGAGCTCGCAAAGCTCCAAAATGAATACGCCACCTTGTCAAAGGTAAAAAGCGAATTTGTATCCGAAGCTCTCGACTTTGTGAAAATAGATGAGAACTTCTTTTTGGTAATGAAGTATTATAGCGGGATTTCCCTTTCCGAATATATCAAAGAGCATACTATAGAAGTAAAAGAATTTCTATTTCTTGCAAAATCGCTTGTTAGAGGGCTGAATGATATCCACGATGCGGGTATCATCCACAAGGATTTGAACCCCTCCAACATTATTTATCATGCGCAGACACGGACGGTCACGATTATTGATTTTGGTATTTCAGCGGAATTTTCCTATGAAAAACCGATGATGGCGGATGCTGCTTCTTCCTGTGGCACGCTTCACTATCTCTCCCCTGAGCAGACTGGCAGAATGAACCGTGCAATTGACTTTCGAACAGATTTTTATTCTCTCGGCATCACCTTTTATGAAATGCTTTGCGGCAAACTCCCGTTTCATTCCGAGAGCCCAACGGAACTGATTTATGACCACGTGGCAAAAATTCCTCCATCGGTCAGCACAATTAACCCCAAGGTTCCTGAAGTGCTCTCGCATATTGTTGAAAAATTAATGGAAAAAATGCCGGAGGATCGATACAACAGTGCGGCAGGTATCCATTTTGATATCGATCAGTGTATTCAATCCTATGATGACGAACGGGGAATCCCAGAATTCCAATTAGGACAAAACGACCATTCTGTCCTGATTGAAATGTCACATAAGCTATATGGGCGAGAGAAAGAAAGCAAGTTTCTGGAATCGGCCTATAACGATACTTTGCGGGGCAAAAAATGTTCCGTTTTCATCAGCGGGCAATCTGGGATTGGAAAAACCTCTCTTGTTGGTTCTATCCAGCAATTTCTGATTCATTCAAATGGTCTGCTGGTCAGAGGAAAACCGGATCAATATCGGAGAAACATTCCGCATTTTGTACTCCTGCAGGCACTCGGGAATTTTTTTGATATTATCCTTTCAGAGAATGCGCATGAAATTGATCTTTGGAAAAAACGCATTCTGGGTGCGTTGAAGCAAGATGCCTGCCTAATC
>CAZBRY010000243.1:0-3436 GCA_964494285.1 uncultured Lachnospiraceae bacterium | reverse complement strand
AATAAATCTAGTTGCGTTCAGGGTATAAATATTTGGAGGTCAATTAATGAGGAAAGGTGTAACGAAGGTTGCAGCATGCTGTATAGTAAGCGCATTAGCGATGACAAGCTTTCCGGCTGTTTCAGTGGATGCGTGTTCCTACTTTTCTTCTATTTTGCCGGCAGCAGGGGGAGCGTTGGCAACGGGAGAAGGAATCTCAGTACGTGATATTAAGGCTGGGATTGCAAGAAGTGCGGCAAAGCAGACAGCAGCAGTAACTCATTCATCGATTACAAGCGGTACAAACGGTGCGGCGCTTCAGGTTGGAGCAAGCTCTGTTGTAAATATACCAAAAAAGGTGGAAACACCGGCTTCTAAAGCTGTCACTGAGGCAGCTACGGTAAACGGCACATCCATAGTAGGCAGTGCATCGGAGGCAGCCCCAATTGCAGTTACGACCAATGTGGAAGTTGCAACAGCAGCATCCGCGCCGACGGCGGCAATAGAATCCATTTCCGAGAATAGCACAGAGGGAACAGCTGTGGATGCGGGAGTTTCACAAAATGAAATTGATCCGAGCGTACCCCCTTCAATTGAAATAAAGCCTGAAGCGGCAGACGTGGCAGAAGGCGAAGAGGATTTATCAGGTACGATCATTGCGCAGGTCAGTAATTATGTTAATGTAAGAGCGACTGCCAGCGAAGAGGGAGAAGTTGTCGGTAAGCTGTATAACAATTCCGCCGGTGAATGGCTTGGTAAGGAAGGCGATTGGTATAAAATCAAGTCTGGCAACGTAGTCGGTTATGTAAAAGGCGAATACGTCGTTACCGGACAGGCTGCGATTGAATTGGCAGCAAAGGTAGGGCACAGGGTAGCTGTTGTTAAGACGACGACATTAAAGGTTCGTGAAGAGCCCAGTACGGAAGCATCAGTTTTGGGTCTCGTACCAAATGAAGACAGGCTGACTGTACTCGCGGAGACCGATGAATGGTTAAAGGTATCCATCGAGGAAGGTGATGGATATGTTTCAAAGGAATTTGTCTCAGTTTCGACAGAATTTGTACAGGCTGAGTCTAAGGCAGAAGAGGACGCACGTTTAAAGAAAGAAGAAGACGCCAGAAAGAAAGCCAATGCGGCAGCTGCACAGGCGCAGAAGAAGAACAGTAGCAGTTCATCTTCCTCAAGTAAGACATCCCCCTATTCCGTATCAGGAAGCGGCACAGGATCGTCAGTTGCGGGCTATGCGCTCCAATTCGTTGGTAATCCGTATGTATATGGCGGAACGAGCTTGACGAACGGAACCGACTGCTCCGGCTTTACAATGGGTGTTTATAGGAACTTTGGTGTATCTTTGCCGCACTCTTCGGGTGCACAAAGAAGTATTGGATATGATGTAGGCGGAATTCAGAATGCACAGCCGGGTGATCTTGTATGTTACTCAGGTCACGTAGGACTCTATATCGGCAACGGTCAGATTGTACACGCAAGTACAGCCGCAACCGGCATCAAGATCTCCAACGCAAGCTACCGCCAAATCCTAGCAGTAAGAAGAATATTCTAAAACTAAGCAGTTATCTGCGAAGACATAAAATAAACGATGCCTCGAATGCTTGCATTCAGAGGCGTCGTTTGTTTTATATCTTCTATTTAGCATTCGCAGATAACTGCGTTGTCTCATGGATATCTGTATGGTATTATGTTTTTTTCTGCTTTAAAGAGCTGCCATATGTTTCAAAAAAAATTCCCATTTTTCCCTTGACAAATTGTCCATTAGGCATCATGCACAAAATCAAAAAAAACTCGAAAAATAGATGTCGAATTAAGAAAAGATATCCACAAATTAAAAAACGGAATAGAGCGAAAAATAGACTTATACACGAAGTTGTGCACATTATCCACATAAAAGTAATAAAAACTAGAAATAATTTTGAACAGATGTTTTGGCAAAAAACAATAAAAAGCATAATATGTAAAAAAACAAAGAAAAAAGCATTGACAAACGCCGTCGAAATATGCTATTGGATTTTATTGTTTATACGATATCTGCCTGCCGGAAGTATTTATATAAGCTAGAAACCTCCGTGTAATGTAATTGCAAATAAGCCGGGAAATGTGGTATACTATATTCACATAAATAAACACGCAGATCGGATTAATTTTTATCGGACAAGCGTAAGAACGAAAGGAGTGACTGGCATGGAATTTATTATTGTCGGTAAGAATATCGATGTAACGGAAGGGCTTAGAAGCGCTGTAGAAGATAAAATAGGAAAGTTGGAACGTTACTTCACACCGGAGACGGAAATTCATGTGACGTTAAGCGTAGAGAAGGACAGACAGAAGATAGAGGTGACGATTCCTGTAAAGGGCAGTATCATTCGTTCAGAGCAGGTCAGCAACGATATGTATGTATCAATTGACCTTGTTGAAGAAATCATTGAGAGGCAGCTTAAAAAATATAAGAACAAGCTGGTGGGCAGCAAGCACGGTTCCAGTAATTTCAAGCAGGAATTCATTGAAAGAGAGTATCAGGACGATGATGAGATCAGGATCGTTCGTTCTAAGAAGTTCGATATTAAGCCAATGTATCCGGAGGATGCTTGTGTACAGATGGAGCTTTTGGGACATGGTTTCTTCGTATTCCATAACGCGGAGACGGGTCAGGTTAATGTTGTGTATAAGAGAAAAGGGAATACTTACGGTCTGATTGAACCGGAATTATAACAATGACAGAAGGACATGCTCCTGTGCCGATATGGGCATAGGAGCATTTTTGAGCTGTTCGCTCAAAAATGCAAATGCGCACTCGCACATAAGGAATATGGCAGCGTTGCTGCCCGTGCTCGGCGCGCAGAAAATTCAGGAGAATTTTCTGATATTGCCTTCAATTTGCTGGGTAGCGAACAGCTCAAAAATGCAAATGCGCACTCGCACATAAGGAAAGGACTGCAAGCTATGGATAATAAAAAAAGTATTATGGACTATGAAACGGTTGCGCTGGATGAGGAAAAGCATGCGCTTGTCATAATTGACCAGACGAAGCTGCCTTATGAGACGGTGATGATTGCCCTTACAGAAATCAAGGACATCTGGAATGCCATTTACCTGCTTCAGGTAAGGGGCGCACCGGCAATCGGCGTGGCGGCGGCAATCGGTATTTATCTGGAAGCGGAGAAAATTCAGACTGAAGAGTATGAGGATTTTTACAGACAGTTCAAAAAAGCAAAGGACTATTTGGATACGGCGCGCCCGACTGCCGTGAACCTTTCATGGGCGCTGACCCGGATGGAACAGGTCTGTATTCGGAATCGGGAAAATCCTATTGCACAGATCAAAGAAGCGCTTCGCCGGGAGGCGATTGAGATCAAACGGGAGGATACGTGGGTCTGCAAAATGATTGGGGAGTATGGGCTATCCCTTGTGAAGCCGGGAGACGGGCTGCTGACGCACTGCAATG
>CAZBRY010000242.1:0-3459 GCA_964494285.1 uncultured Lachnospiraceae bacterium | reverse complement strand
CTGTCTGCTCGCTTTTCTTATTTCTGTAAACGGCATGCAGCCGGTCAAATCATATTGTGCTTGAATGGTTTCTTTTTCTTCTTTCAGTTTCAGCGGCAGTAATTTCGTATTTGGATATGCCAGCTTTTTATAATCATAGCTGTCCTCCGCATTTAATGTGGATTTTCTAATCTCTTTTTTTAATAAATTAGTTTCTTTCATCATGGGTTCCTCCGGCTTAGTGATTCCATACATAGGATATCTCCGTTATAAATCCGCTCCTCCTTGTAGGAATGCTGGGGGTCAATGCGTTGTCTGCTTCTTTGGGAGCGTAATACCACATTTTTATTTTCCCTGATCATGCCCTGTTCCTCTATTACCTCCAGCGTATTGCTTATTCTTTGTTCCTCATTCACCATGATGTCTATCTGCTTGTTTTCAGACAGTATGGCCAGGCTGATTGTCAGCATCATGTCCTTTACTCCTTTTCTTATGTGATAATAGGATCGCTGTTAAAAATACTGCTGCCGTGAACAAGGTTATGCTCATTACCGGGTAGGAACGGCCCTGTATCATACCCGTTTCATCCCGGATAATAGTTGTGTCCTCAAGTCCGGCAAACAGTTTTTCTATAACTTCATCTGTCTGTTCTTCTTTCGGTTGTATGTAAAAAACATTCTGGCTGAGACTCTCTTCGACTTTCTCGCGGTCTTCCAGATATTGTTCCTTTTTTTCCTGAAAATAACTGGAAAACACCGGAACTTGATTGATATCTGTCAGAGAAGAGGTGACTCCCAATCGATCATTTACCGATTCCACATCCAGCTTCAAGTCATTGTTTTCATTGATTGTGCTTTCCATTCTTTTCCTCTGCCTGCATTATGCCGATGATAGATTCGATTCTGATCCTTTGGGACAACTTCTGCGAATAACCCGATCCGGCTGTGCCGGCGGCTGATAGCCGGTCAGGTTATTTCGTAGAAACGATAGTGCTAGTTGACCTTTGTAGAAGAATAACTGCTGCAATGCCATTTTACTAATTATTTACTTTATTACTCTGTACTTTATACAATTACTCATTTGATTGCAATGGGGCTAGCGAAATTTACACGATTTGCAGCGAAATTTACATTTTTATGGAAATATTTGACTTGTTTTTGAGGTGTTTTGTCGATTTGTGTCACTTATTTTTAGGAATATAATTTAGGATACTCCTCCAAATATAGAAAAACCGCCAAAAACACTGGGTCTCTAGCGGTTAAACATTCTTTTTATTATGAAATTACTACCCTAAAATATGAATCAACTTCCCATTTGCTTTGCAACTTCAGCAGCAAAGTCTTCGCTTTTCTTTTCAAGCCCTTCACCGGTTTCATAACGGACGAATTTCTTGATTTTGATCGTTGCGCTGTTTGCCTTTGCGACTTCTGCAACGTATTTTTCAACCGTTTGCTTGCCGTCTTCGGCTTTTACATATACCTGATCAAGCAGAACAATTTCCTTTAATTCTTTATTGATACGACCTGCTACCATGCCTTCGATTACTTTATCAGGCTTGGAGGCTTCCTTCGGATCGTTCTTGATCTGGGCGAGAAGGATTTCTTTTTCCTTTTCGATATAATCAGCGTCTACCTCATCCTTGCTTGTGAAGGTCGGCTTTAAAGCTGCAGCCTGCATAGCGATATTCTTTCCCATTTCCTTGATCTCATCGTTGATCACGTCTGTCTCAACGTCGATGAGTACACCAATTCTGCCACCCGCATGAATATAGGAAACGATAAAGCCGTTTGCTTCTTCGAGTTGCTCAAACCTTCTGATGTTCATATTTTCGCCGATCACAGCGATCTGGGTAGAAAGCGCTTCCTTCACCGTCAAAGCAGGATCATTCTCCCACTTCTCTGCCATGAAGGCGTCTATGTCTTTTGCCGTCGTATTGACTGCCTGTGCAGCGACATCAGCAACATACGTCTGAAACTTCTCATTCTTTGCAACGAAGTCTGTCTCCGCATTTACTTCCACAATAACAGCCTTCTTATCATTATTAATCAGACAGGCAGCTACGATACCTTCTGCCGCAATACGTCCCGCCTTCTTTTCTGCTCCGGCAAGACCTTTCTTTCTCAGATATTCAACTGCTGCTTCTATATCGCCGTCTGTTTCACCGAGTGCCTTCTTGCAGTCCATCATACCGGCGCCTGTCAATTCTCTCAGTTCTTTTACCATTCCTGCTGTAATTGCTGCCATTATTGTGTCACCTCCGCTACCTCTTCTATATCCTGTGGCTCTGCCTGCACAAAATCCTCTACAAACTCTTCTGCTGTCTGTCCCTGATTTGCTTCAATCACCGCATCCGCCATTTTTGAAACAATCAACTTAACAGCTCTAATCGCATCATCATTACCTGGAATGACATAATCTAATTCTTCAGGATCACAGTTTGTATCTGCAATACCAGCCAAAGGAATACCCAATGTGTGCGCTTCCTGCACACAAATCCTTTCCTTTTTGGGATCAACAATAAAGATCACATCAGGAAGTCTCTTCATGTCCTTGATTCCGCCAAGGTTCTTTTCTAGTTTTTCCCATTCTTTCTTCAGCTCAACAACTTCTTTTTTCGGAAGGACATCAAAGGTTCCATCCTCGGACATTCTCTCAATGTCCTTTAATCTTTTAATTCTGCTCTGAATGGTCTTGAAGTTTGTAAGCATACCACCCAGCCATCTCTCGTTTACATAAAACATACCGCAGCGCTCTGCTTCTGTCTTAATGGCATCCTGTGCCTGCTTCTTTGTTCCTACGAAAAGAACTATGCCGCCTGCTGCTGCAATGTCGGATATTGCATTATAAGCATTGTCAACCATGCCTACTGACTTCTGTAGATCGATGATATAAATGCCATTTCTTTCTGTGTAGATATAGGGAGCCATTTTAGGGTTCCACCTTCTTGTCTGATGTCCAAAATGAACACCTGCTTCGAGTAACTGCTTCATTGAAATTACGCTCATGTTTCTACCTCCATTTGGTTAGATACCTCCGCATACTTCTACTCTACAGGCTATTTCGACCGTCAGAGCGGACCTTTCTCTGTCCTGATACTGACGTTTCCTTAGGAAAGACGAAACACCATCCCATAAATCCGTATGCGTGATTAATTTTAGGCTTTCGCAAAATGCCAGCCCAGTCAACTTTTGCATTATATCATAAGAAAATACGCTAATCAAGCCTTTTTCTTTGATTTCTTCTTATCCTTGCCAAATGCCGCCTCATAATATCCGGACTTGCTCTTTTTTACCTCGCCGCGGTTATTAATATCCTTCGCACGGACATTCTTATAGGATCGTTTTGCGGGATCGCGTGTTTCCTTTTTCTCACGACCTGGACGCTCTCCGTACTCCTTGCGTTCTCCGTACTCCTTGCGTTCTCCGTGCTCTTTGCGTTCTCCGTGCTCTTTGCGTTCTCCGAATTCTTTGCGCCTTCCAT
>CAZBRY010000241.1:3022-3476 GCA_964494285.1 uncultured Lachnospiraceae bacterium | reverse complement strand
GATACTACATAGTAAATCATTCAGACGCTTAAAGGATAAGACGCAGGTGTTTCTGACACCGGAGGGTGATCAT
Source organism: uncultured Lachnospiraceae bacterium (assembly GCA_964494285.1). Classification (GTDB taxonomy): domain Bacteria; phylum Bacillota; class Clostridia; order Lachnospirales; family Lachnospiraceae; genus JAEYFP01. Next base: position 3,403 of record CAZBRY010000241.1, on the reverse strand, counting down.
TATCGAACTCGCCTGACGCATACGTTGGAAGTGTCGCAGAATGCCAGAACGATTGCAAAGGCGCTTCGTCTGAATGAGGATCTGGTTGAGGCGATTGCGCTTGGACATGATCTGGGTCATACGCCGTTTGGACATGCGGGAGAGCGGGCGCTGAACAGGATTTGTCCGATGGGCTTTTGTCATAACGAGCAGAGTATCCGGGTAGTAGAGGTGCTTGAAAAGGATGGGAAGGGATTGAACTTAACTGTCGAGGTTCGCGACGGTATTTTGAATCATCAGACGTCTTGTATGCCGTCCACTCTGGAAGGGAAAATTGTGCGCCTCTCAGACAAAATAGCGTATATTCATCATGATATGGATGATGCCATTCGCGGCAGAATC
>CAZBRY010000241.1:0-3012 GCA_964494285.1 uncultured Lachnospiraceae bacterium | reverse complement strand
TGCGCAGTACGCTTGGATTCACGACGACGCAGCGTTTAGATCATTTTATTCATGATATTATCACAGAAAGTGTGGACAGAGACGATATTTGCATGTCTGCGCAGATCGGGCAGGCCATGCAGGACCTGCGCGCATTTATGTTTGAAAATGTATATCAGAATCCGAAGGCAAAAGGAGAAGAAGGAAAGGCAGAACGGCTTGTAGAAGCGCTCTATCAATATTATCTGGAGTATTATGAGCGGTTGCCGAAAGAATACTTAAGCTTTATGCAGGAGAGCGGTGAGAGCAGAGAGCGGGTTGTATGTGATTATGTATCCGCCATGTCGGATCGGTTTGCCATAGGAGTATTTAACGATATTTATCTTCCGGATTCATGGAAGGATTAGTAAAAGGGGCTATAACATGTATTATCCTGATGAGCTTGTTGAGGAAGTGCGCACGAGGAGCGACATTATAGAAGTGATTTCCTCCTATGTACGGCTTCAAAAAAAGGGCAGCAATCATTTTGGGCTTTGTCCCTTTCATAATGAAAAATCGCCTTCCTTTTCCGTAAGTGCCGCAAAGCAGATGTATTACTGTTTTGGGTGCGGCGCGGGCGGCAATGTTCTGACATTTATTATGGAATATGAAAATTATACGTTTGCCGAAGCGTTGAAATTCCTCGCGGAACGGGCGGGCATGAGCCTGCCTGAAATCAACTATTCTGAAGAAGCGAGGAAGAAGGACGATCTGAAAGCCAGAATCCTTGAAGTGAACAGGGAGGCAGGTAAATATTATTATTATCAGCTTCGCAGCGAAGGCGGCAGAGCGGCATACGCTTATCTGTCTGGCAGAGGGCTTTCAGAGGAGACGATCAAGAAATTTGGGTTGGGATTTGCCAGAACGGGGAAAGATACGGTTTATCAGTATTTACGGAGTAAGGGTTATCAGGATGAGCTTCTGCGGCAATGTGGTATTTTTAATGCAGACGAGCTTCATGGCATGATGGACAAGTTCTGGAATCGCGTCATTTTTCCGATCATGGATGTCAATCACCGAATCATCGGTTTTGGTGGCAGAGTGATGGGTGCGGGAGAACCAAAATACTTAAATTCGCCGGAGACGGCAGTTTTTGATAAAGGCCGGAATTTGTACGGTTTGAACCATGCGCGCACGTCGCGCAAGAAAAATATACTCCTATGCGAGGGCTATATGGATGTTATTGCGCTGCATCAGGCGGGATTTAGTCAGGCGGTCGCTTCCCTTGGCACGGCATTCACATCGGGACAAGCCAATTTGCTTCGACGGTATACGGAAGAAGTATTTTTGACATACGACAGCGACGGTGCAGGGGTAAAAGCGGCGCTGCGTGCGATCCCGATTTTAAGAGAAGCCGGACTTGCCGCAAAGATTATTGACATGCGTCCCTATAAGGATCCGGATGATTTTATTAAAAATATGGGAGCCGCCGCGTTTGAAGAACGGATCTTTGCGGCTGAGAACAGTTTTTATTATGAGATTCGGATGCTGGAGGCAGATTTCAATTTGAATGATCCGGAAAGCAAAACGAAATTCAGCGCGCAAATCGCCCAGAAGTTGCTGCGCTTTACTGAAGACATCGAACGCGACAATTATATTGAAGGAATCGCCGATAAATATCATATGAGTTTTGAAGGGTTGAGAAAGCTTGTCGTTAAATATGCGATGCAGGGAGAGGGCATCAAGCAGTATGAGAGACCGAAATCCGGTATTAACAGCAGAAAAAGTCCGGAGGAAGGAAATTTGAAGGCACAGCGTCTGCTGCTGACATGGCTGACGGAGGAACCACAGATTTATCCGTTGATCAGTCAGCATATTGCCATTTCTGACTTTACGGAAGAAATCTACCAGAAGGTGGCGGACATGCTGTTTAAGCAGCTTGAGGAGCAAGCACCAAATCCGGCAAGAATTGTAAGCTGCTTTACGAACGAGGAGGAGCAGAGGGAAGTTGCGTCCCTGTTTAATACGAAATTCGAGGAGGTAGAGTCCCGATTAGAGCGGGAAAAAGCACTGCGTGAGCTCTTGATCAAGATTAAAACGAATAGTCTTGAAAAGAATGCAAGGGAGGATTCGTCAGATAGTATGGATGCATTAACGCGCATGATAGAGAATAAGAAGAAAATCGAAGAATTGAACAAATTGCATATTTCTCTTAATTAAGGTAAAAGATATGCAATGAATTAGGAATTGTTGATAGGAAAACAAAATATGGAGGTTTTTACGACAATGGATGAGAACACACAGGCAAGGTTTGAGGAGAAACTAAAGGAATTATTAGACATTGCCAAAAAGAGAAAAAATGTTTTGGAAAATCAGGAAATTACGGAGTGCTTTTCTGAGATGGAATTATCGGAGGAGCATTATGAGCGTATTTTTGAGTTTTTGGAGCAAAACGGTATTGATGTACTCAGGATGACGGAGGAGGATGAAGAGGATGAAGAAGTGATCCTGACGGAGGAGGATGAGGTTGATGTGGAAAGTATTGACCTTTCTGTTCCTGACGGCATCAATATTGAAGACCCTGTGCGAATGTATTTAAAAGAGATTGGCAAGGTGGCCCTTTTAAGTGCGGACGAGGAGATCGACCTAGCGAAGAAAATGGAGATGGGAGATACGGAAGCAAAGAAGCGCTTAGCGGAAGCAAATCTTCGTCTTGTTGTCAGCATTGCGAAGCGTTATGTCGGACGCGGAATGCTGTTTCTTGACCTGATTCAGGAGGGGAACCTCGGCTTGATCAAGGCGGTGGAGAAGTTTGATTACAGAAAGGGCTATAAATTCAGCACATATGCAACATGGTGGATTCGTCAGGCAATCACGCGCGCGATTGCGGACCAGGCCAGAACGATCCGTATTCCAGTGCATATGGTGGAAACGATCAATAAGCTGATTCGCGTCAGCAGGCAGTTGCTGCAGGAGCTCGGCAGAGAACCGGTTCCGGAAGAGATTGCCGTAGAAATGAACCTTCCGGTAGAGCGTGTGCGTGAAATCCTGAAA
>CAZBRY010000240.1:3250-3481 GCA_964494285.1 uncultured Lachnospiraceae bacterium | reverse complement strand
GACAACCTCGCCTTTTTTCATCACCATTAATGTAGGAATGCTCATAACACGAAATGCTTCGGCTAATTCATGCTGCTCATCGATGTTGATCTTCCCTACCTTTATCTCTGCATTCTCCGCAGCAATCTCATCCACAACCGGTGATACCATACGGCAGGGGCCACACCAGCTTGCCCAAAAATCAATTAATACTGTCTTTTCACTTTCAACTACTTCCTTTTGGAAGTTTTC
>CAZBRY010000240.1:591-3240 GCA_964494285.1 uncultured Lachnospiraceae bacterium | reverse complement strand
TTGTAATCGTAATAACTGACATATCCATTGCCTCCTTTTTTATTATTCCTACTGGAAGAATACTACACGTTCTATTATTCTTCCGTGACAAACTCACAGTGATCGGCACAATACTGATCTTCCGGCTTTGCGCAGACAAGGCACTCTACAGAATTTGATGCGGAGTGCCTTGCTTATTATGACTATCTATAATTTTTAACTATGCTTTTCCTTGATAGGAACCAGCAAATCAAGTTTCATATCTCCGTTTTTAAAATCTGGGTTTTGGGCGTTGCCCCAATAATTCAACTGTTCCTCAAGACATCTGTCCAGATCGTCAGGAATAGATACCCACAGCTCATACTTTTGCATGTGCAATCGTTCCAGCAGGATTTGAATGACATTTTTTATGGTGGAAAGCGCTGTGATCTCATCCTCGCTTTTTAAAATATCGGCAATTTGCTTCAACGGGATCCTGAGTTTGCGCAGCACAATAATCTGCTGCAACCGCATGACGGTATTTTCGTCATAAGTGCGGTATGCATAATCATTTTTCTTTACCGGTTGTATCAGGCCGATTTGTTCGTAATACCGTAATGTTCGGGTTGAAATATTGAATAATTTCGAAATCTGACTCATAGTTTGTGTAACTTAGTTACAGATTCAGGCAAATCTCCCTGCTATTATAAACGCATAAGATCCAGATAGACAATATATAAATTTCTAAAGGAGATTAAGAACTATGGAAGAAATGCAGGTTTCAAGAATGCCGTTAATTGGAGATGTTGCTCCTAGCTTTAAGGCTGTGACTACACAGGGGGAAATCAATTTCCCGGAAGATTACAAAGGGAAATGGGTCATTCTTTTTTCTCACCCCGCAGATTTTACTCCTGTTTGCACTTCTGAATTTATGACTTTTGCATCTATGGCGGAGGAATTCAAAGCGCTTAATACCGAGCTCATCGGTCTTTCGGTGGATTCCCTCTATGCGCATATTGCGTGGCTGCGCAAAATTCAGGAATTAGAATGGAACGGAAAGAAAAATATCGAAGTCAAATTCCCCCTAATTGAGGATATCCGCATGGAGGTTGCTAATAAATATGGTATGATGCAGCCGGGACAATCCAACACGCAGGCGGTACGGGCGGTGTTCGTAATCGATCCCAATGCCAAAATCCGTACGATTTTATATTATCCGCTTTCCACCGGCCGCAATTTTGATGAGATTAAACGAATTATTCTCGCGCTGCAAAAAGCAGACAGCGACAGTGTGGCGACGCCTGCCGACTGGCGTCCCGGAGACGACGTGATCGTTCCTACTGCCGGTTCCTGTGGAACTGCAAAAGAACGTATGGATAATAAAAGCGAGGATCAGTATTGTTTGGATTGGTTCATGTGTTTTAGAAAGGAAAAGAAGTAGATCCCTTGCGATAAAGCATGAAACAGATGATTTACCAGCATAAATGTGGCAGGCTCTATACAAAACTATGTATAGCGCCTGCCACATTAAATTTGCTATTATGACACGCATTTGCTATCATATAGGAAGAATAGATTGTGAAAAAGGCGAAAACGGGAATGGAAAATCAAGAACAAAAACATCAGCGGCGTCCCAGATATCAAGGTACGCACCCAAAAATGTTTAAAGATAAATATAAAGAGCTCCAACCGGAGTTATATGCCGATACTGTCGTAAAGGTAATTCAAAAGGGCAATACTCCCGCCGGTATGCACCGCTCTATTTGTGTGGAAGAAATATTAGAATTCTTACAAATTACCCCCGGTCAAATTGGATTGGATGCAACCTTAGGTTATGGCGGTCATACTTTAGAAATGCTCAAATGCTTGAATGCAAAGGGGCACCTATATGCCACTGATGTAGATTCGATCGAATTACCGCGAACAAGAGCGCGTTTAGAGCATCTGGGTTATGGTCCGGAAATTTTAACGATCAAACAAACCAACTTCTCCAATCTGGATCAGATCGTTTCAGAATCAGGACCATTGAATTTTATATTGGCGGATTTGGGGGTCTCTTCCATGCAGATAGATAATCCCGAAAGAGGGTTTTCCTATAAAACCGAGGGACCATTGGACTTAAGACTCAATCCTTCAAAAGGCATCTCTGCGGCGGATCGTCTTAAAACCATTTCACAGGAAGAATTGCAGGGTATGTTGTTAGAAAACGCAGACGAGCCTCATTCCGCAGAGATCGCGCGTGCCATCACTTCCTCCATAAAGAGGGGGACAGACATTCTGACAACCGATCAGCTCCGGAAAATAATCAAGAATGCTTTGGAATTCCTTCCGGCAAAAGAGAGAGACGCCGAAATTAAAAAATCCTGTCAAAGATGCTTTCAAGCGCTGCGGATCGATGTTAATCATGAATTTGAAGTATTATATGAATTTTTAGAAAAACTTCCCGCTGCCATGGCCGAGGGAGGGCGCGTTGCCATCCTTACGTTTCATTCCGGCGAAGACCGCCTCGTCAAGAAATCTTTCCGGCATTTCTATCGGGAAGGGGTCTACAGAGAAATAGCTCCTGAGGCTATTCGGCCATCAGCAGCCGAATGTAATTCCAATAGCCGCGCTCGCAGCGCAAAACTGCGCTGGGCTGTCAAAGCTTAATATTTTTTCTTTCCTGAAGAAGCATTCCAACGTCGCTGTTTC
>CAZBRY010000240.1:0-581 GCA_964494285.1 uncultured Lachnospiraceae bacterium | reverse complement strand
CGTTTTTGCCGCTTCTCTTCTTGGCTTCACGGCCTTTATCGCCGGAAACTCGTTCATTAACGGATAGGGATGGTCTTTTACTTCTGTTAATTTCTTTCCAATTAATTTTTCGATATCGCCAAGCTGCCCTTTTTCGTCAAAATCGCAGAAAGAAATTGCGGTTCCCCCAAGCCCCGCCCTGCCTGTCCGTCCAATGCGATGCACATAGGTTTCCGGTACATCTGGCAGATCGTAATTAATCACATGGGATAGTTCATCTATATCGATTCCCCTGGCGGCGATATCCGTTGCAAACAAGATCCGCAATGCTTTATTCTTAAAGTTTTCCAGAGCCCTCTGACGTGCTCCTTGTGATTTATCACCGTGAATTGCCTGTGCAACTACATGACTTTTTGATAATTGCTTTACAAGACGATCGGCTCCGTGTTTGGTCCGTGTAAATACCAGTGCCGAAACTATGTTTTTATCTTTTAGAATATGCAAAAGTAAATCCTTTTTATTGCCTTTATCTACAAAATACAAGTATTGGTCAATGGTATCAACCGTTGATGATACCGGTGTGATTTCTATTTTCACCGGAC
>CAZBRY010000239.1:3251-3523 GCA_964494285.1 uncultured Lachnospiraceae bacterium | reverse complement strand
GTCCGCATTTTTTCCTCCGATGCCGTCCGGTAATACATGCCCGGCGCGCCGCATTTGATGAGCGCCATCCGTACGCCCAAATTGAGCACTTCATTTCCAAGAGGCCGGATATCCTCTATCGTCACTATTTCGGTCATATCACGCCCCGATGCGCGCTTTTTCCATTCCTTATACCGCTCTCTATCCAGCATAAAGCAAAGCTCCTCCACACTCGGCACGAAGAAATCCACATACGGCAATACCCGCTCAAGGATGTGATGCCAGTCCTCCTT
>CAZBRY010000239.1:0-3241 GCA_964494285.1 uncultured Lachnospiraceae bacterium | reverse complement strand
CGCGCCTTCGGAATCGGGATCGATCGACGCCATGTCCAGCGACGTCACAAGTCCCAGCTCCTTCACCCGCCGCAGCATCTCAATCAGCTCCTGCCCATCGTTTTTGTACATGGCCTTCATTAAAGAGGGGTATCCAAAATGAAATAAGTCCGCGCGCGCTATTTCCTCCCAGTCCAAATCCTCGCAGGAAAACGTATCGTTCGCGCCCGGATCATGCAGGAAAATCCGGTCGATGCCCGGCACGGCAAGCACAACGGAATAAGAGGTGGCCGAATCCTTCGACACAAGCATCCGTTCCGAGGAATGATAGGCATCCATGATGCTTAATACCATTCTCCCAAGCTCGTCATCTCCGATCTTTCCCATCAGGCTGACATCGTTTCCCAGAATTTTCATCGCGAGTCCGGTATTGGCCACGGCTCCGCCGGTATGGATGTCAACGCCCTCCATATGAACCAGCTTACCCGGCGTCAGCACCGTTTCAATGCTTTCTGCAGCCTTCCCCGGAAAAACAGGCGTGATGTCCACACAAATATGTCCCGCGACAACCGCCCTTTTCTTCTTCGCCATCGTTTCTCACACTCCTTATTTAATAATGTCATCCTGTTTAGATTTTTGAATCCGACAGTATGAGTTCCAGCTTATTCAGTTCTTTCTCATCGGGCCTTGTATTTACATACTGCTGCATCATCTCACAAAGTGCGTCGATTACAGCCATCTCACACACATGTGCGTAATCTTTATAAAAATCAAAACGGGTAAAATCTCCCTTTGATTCCAGGACAATATCCGCCTGCTCGGCAATGCTGGAATCTTTATACGCTGTTATCGCTACCACCTTTAAGTTTTTCTCTTTTGCCATCTCGATACCCTTCAGCACATCTTTTGTGATGCCGGATTGTGAGATCGCAAACACCACATCCTCCGGTTTCGCAGAATTAATATGATTCACATAGTACTCCGGTACATTATCCCGCGTACAGCTTACTCCGAGACGTCCAAGGCGAAACGCCAGATGAGACGCAAGCGTTCCTGAGTTTCCTCCCGCTATAATATGTACATATCCACACTTAAGCAACAATTCACTGCAGACCCGCATACTCTTCTCATCGATATTGCCCGCCAGGTTTTCAAGCATTTTTGCATAGCGAAGAAGAATCGTGTTCGAACTGCTGTCCTCGTTTCGATTCGCTCTCGCTTCTCCGTCGTTTTTTTCCGCAGCCAGGGAAATACGAAATGACCAATAGCCCTTATACCCTAAATGCTGGCACATTCTGACCACAGTCGCTTCACTGACATTACTGGCCGTAGCCAATTCCTTAATTGTACATTGCACTGCTTCATCAGGATTTTTCAATATATAATTCGCGACTGTTTTTTCAGCGGAAGACAGTGAATTGTAATTATTTTGAATGATATCGATGGATGCAATGTTTGCCAAGATATTTCTCTCCTTTTAAAAATGAAATATATCTGTATGAACGAACCTCTGCGCTCTAAAACTTACAAAGGGCTTTCATCCTTTCCTCAACATACGGCTGCAGCATGGCCTGCACATATTCCGGCATGTTAATTATCTTTACAGGGTCGGGGTTATGATTATTTTCCTCGACAAAAGCCCGGACTGCCGCATAATATCTCGCAAGATAATCTGTTCCGAGATTAAACTTGCGTATGCCTTTAGAGAACGCCACCAGAAGCTGGTCGTCCGGAATGCCGCTTCCTCCGTGGAGAACCAACGGTACATTTGTAGCCGCTTTGATATTCTCCAATCTCGCGATATCCAGGTGCGGAGTCTGCTTATATTCGCCATGCGCATTTCCAATAGAAACAGCCAGCGAATCGACACCGGACTCTCTGCAGAATCTTTCCGCAGCATCGGGTTTTGTATACAGGTCGTCTTTGTCATTATCTACATTAACAGCCAGTCCTACATGTCCAATCTCGCCTTCCACCAGAACGTTTCTCGCATGCGCTACCTCTGCGACTTCTTTTGTCATCTGAATATTCTTATCCAAATCATGCAGAGAACCATCCATCATTATGGACTCAAAACCTGCGTCCATAGCTTTTCTGATGGATTCCAGCGTATAGTCATGATCCTGATGAAGCCCGATCGGTACATTTACTTCATTTGCCAATTCCTTAAGAGCCTCGGCATAAGCGACTCTGCCTGTCGTCTTCTGGATCGTTACGTGTTCAGGATAAAGCATTACCATGGCAGGCGTATTAGTAGCTTCGGCAGCATAAACAACAGTCCTTGCCATAATATAATCCATGCAGACAAAACCGATTACGGAAGTGTTGCTCTCCTCTGCCATTGACAAAATAGTTCTAACGTGTGTATACATTTTTTATTTCCTCCATTTTATTATACGTGTTCCATAAATTTGATACAAGGGGTTTCTTTTTATTATTTAAGGCGATACATCCAGAACGCCGGGAAGAAGTCCGCCCGCAAAAAAATCTCCCAACCCGACGACCGTAGGATTTTCTACAAAGCTCAAATCCTTGGTAGGGAGGCAGAATATAAGCTCGCCCAGCTCATCTTTTATTTCACGGCAAAACCTGACGCTTTCCTCTTTATCAGGCAGCTTTTCCGTTTCTGCATACTCCTCTTTTCCAAAGCTGTCGCCATAACGGAATCTGGTGGCGGAAAGACAGATCCCCCCAAGAAGAGCCTGTTTCAGTTTTTCAGGTTCCACTCCATATGCAAGCGCCCAGTAAGCCGAATGCACCACCAGAACCGGAATATCAATTTTTTCATAAACATACTGCAGGGCAGCCCGCATAGACCGAAAATCGAGAATATCAATTTTTTTCCCGATGAACTCCTGCATTTCATCCTCGTTCATGCTCAATACATTCAAGCGTTTTTTTAGACTCTTGTGTACATAATATCTGAATTCCTTGTTAATATAGCAGCCGTCCTCAAGAATTGCCCATGCGTCGGGAGCCAGATTTTCCAACAGATATGCTGTTTTTTCCATGCGATCCTTTAAAATATCGAAATCCAGCACTTCGCTGAAGCACCCGAGCAGAAATACCTTTGCATCGGTCAGCTCAGATGCAAAATCTCTGGAGACCTCCATATGAATCGCTGTCGCATCATTGGAAAACATCACCCTGTTCTCTCTGGGCGCGATAAGCTCGATATCATTTACCCGGACTCTGGCTCCGCGGGGATATGACAGAATTACATGCGGGTATATCTCGTCGTCCGCTTCTTTCACGTTTGGAA
>CAZBRY010000238.1:2809-3526 GCA_964494285.1 uncultured Lachnospiraceae bacterium | reverse complement strand
TGTCCTGTTTCCTTTTACCAGCTCCAGCATATAAGCGAAAAATAACACGGCACATACAATTACATAACATAAGATTGCCCTTTTGTTCATTAACGCCGTTTTGCTGAATGTTCCTTCTTTTACTTCTGTCCGATCCTTTGACATGTCCTTTCCTGCCTCCCACATAATCATTTTATTTTATTATTCTTAATGATAATATTTTACCAAAAATTATGCAATTTGACAAGTTCTTCTATTCCGTTTCAAATTTATAACCCATGCCCCAAATTGTTTTAATAAATTCTCCTTTTTCTCCCATTTTGTTGCGTAGTTTCTTTACGTGTGTGTCAATTGTGCGAGCGTCTCCAAAATAATCATAATTCCATACATGGTTCAGGATTTTTTCCCTGGAAAGGGCAATCGACTGGTTTTCAAGGAAATATGTCAAAAGTTCAAACTCTTTAAAGCTCAGTTCGATCGGATTTCCATCTATCGTGACAAGATGTGCGGCTTTATCGACTACAATCCCGCCCGACTCCAGTCTGTCATCTACTCCGTAAACTTTACTCCTTCTTAAAAGTGCCTCAACTCTGGCAACAAGAATCTTTGGGCTGAACGGCTTTGAAATATATTCATCCACGCCAAGCTCAAACCCCTGCAACTCGTCCCGCTCATCACTTTTTGCCGTCAGCATGATAATTGGCACCTTGGAATATTCACGTATTTCTCGGCATACCT
>CAZBRY010000238.1:0-2790 GCA_964494285.1 uncultured Lachnospiraceae bacterium | reverse complement strand
ATCAACGAGATATCCTTGTCCTCAAAAAAGAGATCCAACGCTTGACTGCCATCCTCTGCTTCGATCACCTCAAAGTTCTGTTTGACGAGGAAATCCTTTACCAGCTTCCGCATCCGGCTTTCATCATCTACTACCAATACCTTCACTCTTTCCATTTTGTCACCCGCCCATATCCTATTATCCATTATAGTATATTTGATAAATATGATAAAATTGTGAAAACCAACATACTTTCTTCATTTTATCAATAGGAGGCTTCTTTTTCACGCAACGCTGCCTCCCGCTCCGTTAAATCCTGCTCCCATTCCGCGTACTGATTCAATATTGTCGAACGATAATTTAGGATATTCGGATTTTCCGCCTTCAAAGCAATGACAAACATCGCCGCAATCACCAATGACAGCACTACATTTACAACAAGCGAAGACTTGTACTCCCGTTTATAGTCCTTTTTCTTTTTCTTTGCCACCGCCATATAATTCGGTCGTTCCTTCGTCGCCTCCTGTTGCCTGAGCGCCGAAGCAATGGACAGTCGGATTGGAATATCCTGAATCCTATTATCCTCAATTTCCACGCTTTTATATAAAAGTCCCTGCAGTTCCCGCAGATAACCATAGCCGATTGGAGTCACAAACATATTGTTCCTAATCATTTTGTCGTAAACAGCAAGCAGCGCCTGTGGATCCTCCTCCTTTGTTTTCTCGGAAATGTACTGAATTTTTTGCATTTCCTCGGTTGCAATCTGCGCATCCTCTTCATTTAAAAAATAATAACCATCAATATTTCTATCCGACATACTCTTCATTCCTCATTTTAAAAATTGTTTCTGTTGCGCCTGTTGACATAAAATGTGAGGAAGCAGATTTCAGTCCCGCTTCCTCTTTCGTTCACTCTTTGTTCTTTCATTCTCAATTTAGATCTTAAAAATCCGCATTCTCTCTTCCAACTCATTTGCAACACGCTTAAGCGCCTCTGCCTCGCCTCGGATACCATCCATCATATTGCCAAACTCCGTAGCCGATGCGGAAGTTTCTTCCGTGCTGGCAGCATTTTCCTGCGCAATTGCCGTCAGATTCTGTACGGCATCAATAACCTTAACTCTCGCAAGATTAAGGTCTTTTGTATTTCCCGCAACATGCTTAATCCCTTCCATGGAATGATCAATCCCTTGCTTAACAACAGCAAAGGCACCTTCCGTCCGCTTCACATTTGCATTCTGCTGTTCCATAATTCCGCGAACCTCGTTCATCGTATCTACGGACTTGGTAGAATCTTGGATCAAAGAGCCAATAATTTCCTCAATCTGCCTTGCGGATTCATTAGACTGCTCTGCAAGCTTCTGAATCTGTGCGGCAACAACTGCAAAGCCGCGTCCCTGCTCACCCGCGCGCGCCGCCTCAATCGATGCATTGAGTGACAGCAGATTTGTCTCCTCTGCAATTTCTGTAATCAAATTAGTCGCCTCACGAATCTTCAACGCCGACTCGTTCGTCGTATTCGTCTGCTCATAAATGACATCAATCGCACTGATTGCCTGTTGGTTAATCTGATTTAATTCATCCAAAATCGAGGTAGCCTCTTCACTGGAGGTCTGCATTGCAGATGCGTTATCCTCCAATTCAAAGAACTGACCACCCGTATCCTCGACCATCTTTCCCATCAAAATAACATTTTCCGTCGCCATCTGCGTCTCTCCGGCCTGGGAGGTAGCACCATCAGCAATTTCCTGTATCGCACGTTCCACCTGTCCGACTGCTTCGTATGCATGATTGGACGTTGCCTCCAATGTTTGGGAGGATTGATACAAAATGGCGCTTTGTTCCTTCAATCCACCGACGATTTCAACCAACTGCCGGCGCAGATTATCAATATATCGGCACATATTACCGATTTCATCCTTACGTTTTAAGTGCTTCGGATCCAATTCCACGCTTAAATCGCCCTTCGACACCGCATCGACCAGGTGAATGCCCTTCTCAAGCACTTTTACAATTTGATTAGTCGTCGGAATCGCAACCGCACAGCATAAAATCACTACAACAATCGTGAGCACCAAGATGCTATTTGTCACCTCAGTAATTTCGCCTTCTACAACCGCCCGGTTCTTTCCGCAGAACACCATACCGATCGGATCATTGGCATGCTCTTGAATCAATGGAATATAATAACCGTAAAACTTTTCACCAACGACATCCACGTCTGAGGACTCATAGGTATTGCCTTCCCCCAGCACCGCTGCCGCCACCTTCTCACTAGCCTGCGTATATATCAGGCGTTGTCCCGCTGCGTCCTTGATTGATGTGGCATATCTCGTATCTCCAAAAAAGATCGTCGTCTCAATACCAGTCGCTTCTTTTACCGTATCGACAGTAGAATAATCCGTAGTAATATTATAAGTGGATCCCTTCCACATATACTTACCTTCATCATCGATCCGGTACTCGCCGCGCGCTCTGTTATCCAACTGATTTCTGACGGAAATAGCAGATGCCTGCAGACCCGTAAATATTTCTCTTGACATATTCTCCCGGATATTGATCGATGCAACCAGATAAATAAGTGTCCCCAACAAAATAATGGGAAGGATCGTCAGCATCGTGATTTTAGTCCTTAATTTCATATTACACGCCCCGCTTTCTTGTATTTATATGAAATAATGCTAATTTTAGATCTATTTTATCATTTTAAGTCATATTTTGCAACTGAAAAACAGCTGAATCAGCAAAGTAAAAGACCGTCCACATTTTATTTTCAAAATATGGACGGTCTTTTACTTAAGTGGACCTGGCG
>CAZBRY010000237.1:0-3535 GCA_964494285.1 uncultured Lachnospiraceae bacterium | reverse complement strand
TACCCGCCAGGTATCCAGCTATGAGCCCCCATTTCTTTTTGCTGAAAAATCCGCTGATGCCGAGTGCGCCAAAGGCAAGCACATAATCAATCAGGATCTGCATCGGAAAATAAATTTTCGGCTCAATAATCAGCTGCAGAATCCCGTAGGCGACCGCGCTTAAGATGCCGATTCTGGCGCCGTACAGATAGCCGATGAAGCAGATAAAAAACATGCTGAATAGCGTAATCGAGCCACCCGTCGGGAAGGAAAACACTTTAATAAATGCAGTGACAGTTGCAAGCGCGACAGACATACTGCAAAATGCAAGCTGTCTGGCGCTGAGGCGCTTCTTTTCGCCGCCTTTGGTAATCAATGATACAACAAAAAGCAGCAGGAGCATAACGATGATAAAAAGCGCATACCCTGCGGGTGATAACGTGTAGCGTTCCTTCTCTGCCACCCATTCGAGAAAAATAGACATAAAAAATCCTCCTTTGAAATAGTGTAAGGAGGGGACTACTTTCTTATGCAAGTAAGGGAATCAGTAAGCCTGATTCCGATGCTTCCTTACGCCGGTATTATCCGGTTCAAGTAGTGAGGGTTAGAGCACGATGCTCAATCTCAGGGCAGCAATACGGCTTAAAGAGCCTGTGGCTGCGACCTCCCCTAGCTTCAAATTTTACTATAATTCGTACTGGGAATAATGTCAAGGAAAAAAATAGGACTACACAAAGAGGATTTTTATGATATAATGTTACGATACCAGAGTCAAAAGGTATTTTAACAATGCAATTTCATGAAGGGATTTGATCATATGGATTATAAAAAGAAAAATAGAAGGAAAGCAAAGTCCGTTCAGGATATGATTGGGCTTGGGATGATGGACAGACCGGCGAGAAAAAGTAACTATCAGGGTCCCTATAAGAGAACAAGCAGTGTGGAAGGGCCGACAGGCCGTGGCAGAAGCTCCAGATTTGCTTATACTCCACCGGCTCGTTCCGGCGGCTTTCAGGAGTACGCATGGATTATTTATACAGTTGCATTAATTATTTGTATTATTGCGACGATTATTATTTATTCAAATAAGACAAAGAAATCAAGCTATACGTATCCGCTGGATATCGTGACGATGTCAGGCGTGCTCAATACGATTTATGAGGAGCAGGCGGTTGCCGGCAAAACGACAGGTTTGACCGGCACTTCGGACAATACACAGTCGGAGGGCACACAAACCGACGGGGCACAGGCCGATGGCGCACAAAACGATGGCACACAGGCTGACGAGGCGCAGACGGACGGTGCAGTGGCAGCGTCTGGCGGGGCAATCTCCGAGATGTCATCAGGAGCGATCATGACGCTTGACAGCGGTCAGGAGACCGCAGGCTATACCCAGGCGACGTCCCATACAGAGCTGCTTTCTCAATTAGAAAGTGCACTTGCTGCGGGAGACGCGACTTTTGTCGGAAGCAAGCTTGCCTATAAGGACAAGGCAAGCGGCGTCCTCACAGGTTATCCGCAGTCCGTAGTGGATCATTTTACGACCTACATGGCAGCGAACGCTGATAAGCGGACTTTGTTCATGCAGGATATTCAGGATGAGACAGTATTCTCCACACAAAATGGGACAGCTTATTTGGTGGTGCTCCCGATATTGAGATTTACGATTAATATCAATTATGATAACACGACACTCTCCGTTTCCGGCTTTGCAGATCAGCTGATCAATGCGGGAGAATCCGCCACGGTCACCCCTCTGTTACCGTGTGTCTATACGGTCACGGTCGCAAATGTAAAGTGGGCGGCGCCAATCAGCACCGATGTGGAATCGGATATTAACGAAGGAAATCTAAAGCTAAACATTTAATACCAGGGTCAAAAGGTCATGTGTTTCATGCTTGCATGAAAAAATAATAAATTCCGGAGGAAATAAAAGAGATGAAGTTGGATAGTAACACCTTAAAGCTGTCTGTCGTAATTCCCTGCTATAACGAGAAGGAAACAATAGAGAGTGTGATCGCGTCTGTACGCGATTGTGGAATTAAAAATCTGGAAATCATCATCGTTGAGGATTGTTCGACGGACGGGACACGCGAGCTGCTTCGGGAAAAGGTTGCCGCAACGGTGGAACAGGTGTTATACCATAAGGTGAACAGCGGCAAGGGTGCGGCGCTTCGCCATGGCTTCAAGGCCGCGACCGGAGATTTGGTCGTGATTCAGGATGCCGATATGGAATACGATCCAAAGGATTATCTTCGTCTGATCGAGCCGTTCGTAAACGGACGTGCGGATGCGGACGTTGTTTATGGCTCGCGGTACGCAAGGGGAGAGCGCTATATGATCAAGCGCTTTTACCACAGCGCTGGGAATAAATTTCTGACACTATTGTCGAATTTGTTTTCCGATATGGCGCTGACAGATATGGAAACCTGTTATAAAATGTTCAGGCGGGAAATCATTCAGGCAATTCCGATTCGTGAATTTCGTTTCGGGTTTGAACCGGAGGTAACGGCAAAGGTTGCCAAGATGCGATGCAGGGTCTATGAGGTGCCAATCTCCTATTATCCGCGCAGCTACAGCGAGGGTAAGAAAATCGGTGTGAGGGATGGCTTCCGGGCGATTTACTGTATCTTAAAATATAATTTATTTGATCCCTCGTTTAAGGGAAGATCATAATCGAATCGAAGAGGCTCTTATGGAAGCTGTTACAGCAAAAAAAGAAAAGCTATATTACTTAGATATTGCCAGGGGAATCGCCATTTGTTTTGTGGTTTTGGGTCATACGGACGGTGGCGATAATCCGCTGAATATTTGGATTTCGACATTTCTTCTGCCATTATTTTTTGTCATATCGGGGGTGTTGCTTCGATATCGCGATGCATGGAAAATGGAGAAAATAAGTGTGCTTCTTTTGAAGAGGGCAAAGGGATTGCTGATTCCCTATTTTGGGTACAGTGCAATCTGCATTGCCTATTATTTTTTTATGCGCATCGTATTTAGGGAAGGGCGCTTTCTAGACATTCTCGATATGATAACGAGCACGATTGCTTTACGAGGCTATAGTACCCTTTGGTTTTTACCAACCTTATTTTTTGCGGAAATATTCGTGATCCTGGTCATCCGATACCTAAAAAAAGCAAAATGGTATTTTTTCTTGCCGGCAGTCGTTACGTTTGCCGGATTATATTTTTTGAAATATAATGAGTCCCATTATTATGACTGGTGGTACTTTCCCTGTATCAGAATTTTGAAAACATTAATCTCTGCTGTTTTTATTATGATTGGCTATTTATATTTCGAACATAAAGATCTTCTTTTTGGCAAGCTGGGAAAATCAAAAATATGCCTTTCTGCCGCGATACTGATTGCCAATCTATTCTTGGCGCAGTTGAATCCACATTGGAACGATTTAAATTTCTGCAGAATTAATGATCTGGGTCTATATTATTTATTGGCGACCGGAAGCACCATCTCATTGTTAATGCTGTTAGAGGAGACCAAAGTGCGCTCGAAGCCCTTTGAATTTTTAGGAAAGGGATCGCTGGTCATCATGGGT
>CAZBRY010000236.1:0-3545 GCA_964494285.1 uncultured Lachnospiraceae bacterium | reverse complement strand
ATGAAGAAAGGTAACCTCATCAAGCTTTTTCGCATTTAAAAAGCCAAAGAACAGTGGTATACTAAGAGAGATTTCTACTTGAATCAAATGATTGGTCGAAAGCATAATGGATTAATCACGGTATCGATAGGGTATCACAGGCTTATATGGAGGAAGAGGGAGGCGGATGATATGGAGAAGGGGAAGCGGCTTTCTTATCATATGCGGCTTCGAGTGTACCGGGAGGAGAGGAATTTCGGACCGGGTGTGGCGGAGCTGATGCAGCTTGTCAAGGAAAAAGGATCCTTGTCCGCAGCGGTGAAGGAAATGCATATGGCCTATTCTAAGGCGTGGAAAATTATCAAGCAGGCGGAAGAGGATTTGGGATTTTCCTTGATGGAGGGGAGAAGCGGTGGTGAGCATGGCGGAGAAACAATCCTGACAAAAGAAGGTGAGGAATTTCTTGACAAGTATAATGCATTTGTGAGAGAATCACAGGAAGAAGTAGATCGGATTTTTAATAAGCATTTTCAGACGCCTCTTTAGGAGGATAGAAAAAGGTGATCGAGTGGGTTTCCTACTCGATTATCTTGGGACTTCGTACATCTCGTACGAGAATAACGAAAAGGAGAGGATTTTATGAAGAAGAAATGGGTATCAATGATTATGGTATCTGCAATGACAGCAGCATTACTTGCCGGTTGCGGTGCGGCGGGAGCGGCTCAGGAGCCGGAGACAGAGGCGGCAGAGGCGGAGACACAAACAGAGCAGGCGGCGCCGTCAAAAGAGGCCGTAGAAGAAGTTTCAGAGGCATCGGAAGAGGCCGCAGAAGAGGTCGTGGAAGAGACACCAGAAGAGACGATATCGGGCGAGCTGATGATCGCGGCGGCAGCCAGCCTTGAAAACTGCCTGACAAACGAGGTCATTTCCCTGTTTCATGAGAAGTACCCCAATATTACCGTGACGGGGACGTATGACAGCTCGGGAAAGCTGCAGACACAGATCGAGGAGGGTGCTCCGGTGGACGTATTTTTCTCAGCTTCTACAAAACAGACGGATGCGCTGACCACAGAAGGATTGATCGATCAGACAGACATTGTTCATTTGCTGGAAAATAAAATTGTTTTGATCGTGCCGGAGGGTACGGAGGGCGATTATGCAGAATTTATCGATATTGCAAAGGCAAAGACAGTTGCAATTGGGGATCCGGAAAGTGTTCCCGCAGGACAATATGCGCAGGAATCACTGACCAACCTCGGTATTTGGGAGGATGTTCTTGCAAAGGCGAGCCTTGGAACAAATGTCACCGAGGTGCTGAACTGGGTGGCAGAAGGAAGTGCTGATGCGGGCATCGTGTATGCGACGGATGCGGCACAGACGGAAAAGGTGGCGATTATCGGAGCAGCACCTGCCGACAGTGTGAAGCCGGCGATTTATCCGGCTGCAGTTATGAAGGATAGCAAAAACCCGGAGGCGGCACAAGCTTTTATAGAATTCTTGCAAACACCTGAAATCATTCAGGTATTTGAGGCGAATGGATTTACATCCGCGCTGTGATAGTTGACTTTTACACGCTTTCAAAGATATGATAGAATGAGCATACGCTATTCTATCATATTTTTTGTGGGGAACTTATTATGAAGGTGCTATTGGCCGCAATCAATGCAAAATACATCCATTCTAATCTTGCTGTTTACAGCCTAAAAGCTTATGCAGACAGACAGCTGAAAAGACGTGCAGAAATTGTGATTCGGGAGTATACGATTAATCAGGAAAAAGAAAAGGTGCTTGCCGATATTTATGCCCAAAAGCCTGAAGTACTGGCATTCTCCTGCTATATATGGAATATTATGTATATCCGAGAGCTGATTTTTCAAATTAGGACGTTGCTGCCTGAAACAGATATTTGGCTTGGCGGTCCGGAGGTCTCTTATGAGCCGCAGGGTCTGCTTGCGGAGCTTCCGGTTAAAGGAATCATGCTTGGCGAGGGCGAAGAGGTTTTTACAAAACTGCTTTTGTCGTATCTGGACGGTGAGAACCTGCGATCCATCAAGGGAATCGCCTGTCGTGAGTTTATGACGGAGCCTGCAGGCTTACTTGCGATGGATAAGCTGCCTTTTGTATATGCGGATTTTTCGGATGAGCAGTTTCAAAACAGAATTCCGTATTATGAGACAAGCAGGGGCTGTCCGTTTCGATGCTCTTATTGCTTATCGTCCATTGATAAACAGGTGCGTTACCGCAGCCTTTCGCTCGTAAAACAGGAACTGCAATTTTTTCTCGATAAAAAAGTTCCGCAGGTAAAGCTTGTGGACAGGACGTTTAACTGCGATTCGAGTCGGGCGGTGGAAATCTGGAAGTATTTGAGAGATCATGACAATGGCATTACGAATTTTCATTTTGAAATAGCTGCGGATATCATGACACAGGAGGAGATTTCTTTGATCGGCACGCTGCGTTCGGGATTGATCAAACTCGAAATCGGCGTGCAGACAACCAACCAGGAAACACTGGGAGAGATTTGCCGGAAGATGGATTTTGAGAAGGTTTCGGCGGTCGTCAAACAGCTTCTGGCGAGGAAGAATGTGCACCTGCACCTCGACTTGATAGCAGGTCTTCCCAAGGAGGATTTTACAAGCTTTCGAAACTCATTTAACGAAGTTTATGCACTGCACCCAGACGAGCTGCAACTTGGATTCCTGAAGGTTCTAAAAGGGACACCAATCGAGAAGGAGGCTGAGAGCGGAAAGCTTCGCTGCTGGACAACACCGCCTTATGAGGTGCTATCCACGGACTGGCTCAGCTTTGAAGAGCTTCTTACCTTAAAGGCTGTGGAGGAAATGGTCGAGCTCTATTATAACAGCGGGCAGTTTACTAACACGATCACTTTTCTGGAAGGGTATTTTCAGGCCCCGTTTACGCTTTACACAGCGCTGGCGGAGCATTATCGAAAAAAGGGATATGGCACGCTGCAGCCGTCACGGGTGCGCAGATATGAAATTTTGCTTGAATTTGCGGAAGGCCTGGAAGGCATGCGGATTAATGCCTGCAGAGAATATCTGACGCTGGATTTATATTTGCGGGAAAAGCTGAAAAGACGTCCTGATTTTTCGAAGTCGCAGAAACCTTATCGGGAAAAGGTGCAGGAGTTTTATAAAAGAGAAGAGAAAAGCAGAACGCATTTGCCTGAATATACGGAATTTGATTTCCGGCAGCTGATGAGGATGACGCACATCGAGGTGTTTGATGAGCTCGTGGGAGGACGGCAGGTGCTGCTATTCAATTACCGTGCGACAGACGGCTTGACGGCGAATGCCGGTCTGATTACGATAACAAAAGAATTGGAAGGGATAGAGGAATATGAAGAAGCGGACAAAAGAAATATTGGACATCCTTGATGAGCAATATTCCACCGATTATAAATGCTATTTGGAACACGAGACACCGTGGCAGCTTTTGATTGCGACGATTCTCAGCGCACAGTGTACGGATGCGCGGGTCAATATCGTGACGAAGGAATTGTTTCGGAAATATCCATCGATAGAAGCATTTGCAAAGGCGGATTT
>CAZBRY010000235.1:0-3573 GCA_964494285.1 uncultured Lachnospiraceae bacterium | reverse complement strand
CACCCCATGGGAAAGCCTGCGAACAGTAAAACTTTCGCTAATTCCCCCATGTTTTTTTTGTATAATGGTTCCTTCAAACATCTGAAGTCTTTCCCTGCTTCCCTCTTTAACCTTAACATATACCTTAACGGTATCGCCTACTGAGAACTCGGGAGCCTGCTCCTTCAACTGCTCAGCCTCAATGCTTCTGATAATGTCGTTCATATGTGACCTCCTTAATTTCCGGACGTTCTTAATCCCGCTTTGGCGAACAGAGGACCGTCTCCTTTTCTCACAACGCATTTTATATTACCATATTTCTTTCATAAAAGCAAGCATTCCTTTTTGCATTTTTATTTACTTTTAATTCCAACCAGTAGTTACGGCTCCAGCAGATCCGGCCGCCGTTCTCTCGTACGGATGAGCGACTGCTCTTTACGCCATTTTTCGATGTTGGCGTGATGTCCGGAAAGAAGCACCTCGGGGACCGCTTTTCCATGCCACACCTCCGGCCTTGAATACTGCGGATATTCTAACAAATTATCCTGAAAGGATTCAAATTCCGCGGAAACGTCGTTGTTGAGCACGCCCGGAACGAGCCGCGCGATCGCGTCGACTAGGATCATTGCCGGAAGCTCGCCTCCGGTCAAAACATAGTCGCCGACCGACACATAATCCGTCACGATTTCCTCGAGCACGCGTTCGTCAATGCCCTCGTAATGTCCGCAGAGTAAGATCAGGTCCTCTTCCTTCGAAAGCTCCTCAGCCATCGGTTGGCGAAAAACGCTTCCCTGCGGGGTAAGATACACGACCCGCAGCTTTTTTTCTTCTTGCCTATCCTCATCAAACAGGTTCTCCTGTGCGTCCATGTCCTCTTCGCTCTGCGCTTTGATTTTTTCCTTGACGGCCTCAAAAGCAAGGTAGACCGGCTCCGCCTGCATCAGCATTCCCGCGCCGCCGCCGTAAGGGTAATCATCCACCTTATGATGTTTGTTAAACGCATAGTCGCGGATATCGACCGCCTCAATGGACAACAGCTTATTTTCGACCGCCCGTCCGATGATACTCGTATTTAAGCCCCGCATCACCATATCTGGAAATAATGTCAAGATATGAAAATTCATTTATAAAAGTCCCTCCAGCAAATGCACCTTCATTATCATTTGTTCAATATCCACCTCTAAAATACACTGCCTGATCGCCGGCAGAAGAAGCTCCCTGCCGTCTTTCAGCGCGATGACATAGACATCATTAGCGCCGGTTTCCATCACATCCTTCAACGTGCCAAGCGCTTCTCCCGATTCATCCATGACACGGATTCCGATCAGATCCGCAATATAATACTCATCCTTTTTCAGTTTGACGGCATGTTCTCTTGTCACATATAGGCTCTTTCCCTTATATTTCTCAACCTCATTGATATTGTCGATACCTGTAAATTTCAAAATCACAAACTGCTTGAAAAATTTCACGTGCTCTATTTTCATAGAAAGCTGCTCCTTTCCTGTGTCGAGCAGCACTTCCCTTAATTTCTTAAATCGATTCGAATCATCCGTGGTCGGAAACACCTTCACCTCACCCCGAACCCCATGCGTGGAGGATATGATCCCCACCTGCAGCAAAGACTCCATACGTTGAGCTCCTTCCTGTTATAATTTGAAAAAAATACAGACCGACAGCATGCCGCCGGTCTGCAATATTTTTTTACGCATTGTCCGAATTACTGAACAATATCTACTATTACTTTCTTGCTTTCCTTAGCGGATGCTGCTTTTACAACGGAACGGATTGCCTTTGCAATACGCCCCTGCTTTCCGATGACCTTACCCATGTCGGACTGTGCCACGCGCAGTTCAATCACGATTGTCCTGTCATCTTCCTTTTCGGTAACAACGACCTCATCCGGATTTTCCACAAGAGATTTTGCAATTACTTCTACTAACTCTTTCATTCTAGCACCTCCAAAGCAGTCCTATTTCTCGATTCCGGCTAATTTGAAAATTTTGCTTACTACTTCCGTAGGCTGTGCTCCGTTTGCCAGCCACTTCTTAGCCAGTTCTTCATTTACATGGAATGTACTTGGATCATTGTTAGGATCATAGGTTCCGATTTCCGCGATGCACTTTCCATCACGGGGAGATCTTGCATCAGCAACTACGATTCTATAAAAGGGAGCCTTTTTCTGTCCCATTCTTCTCAATCTGATCTTTACTGCCATCTCTTTCACCTCCATATTTGATATGTTTCCGCCTGCGCGGTTAAATCTATATCGGCGTAATACCGCCGACTGTTTCAAAAAGGCATTTTGAATCTGCCTTTCTTGCCACCGAATCCGCCCATCATACCGGGCAACTGCTTCATCATCTTTCTGGATTGCTCAAACTGCTTCACAAGGCGGTTTACCTCGGCAATGTCCACACCGGCGCCCTTTGCGATCCTGTGCTTCCTGCTCGGATTTAACAGCTCCGGATTCTGACGTTCCTTCGGCGTCATCGAAAGCACGATCGCTTCCGTTCTGGCAAGCTTTTTATCATCGACCATCGACTCAATCTCACTCGCTTTCACGCCCATGCCAAGACCCGGCATCATATTCATAACGCTGGAAAGACCGCCCATCTTTTTCATCTGGTTCATGCTTTCCAGATAATCCTCAAAATCAAACTTGCCCTTTTTCAGCTTTTGAGTCATCTGTTTTTCTTTATCTTCATCGATGTCAAGCTGCGCCTTTTCTATGAGCGTTAAAATATCACCCATACCGAGAATCCTGCTCGCCATACGATTGGGATAAAACTGCTCTAAATCCGACAGCTTCTCACCCATGCCGACAAACAAAATCGGCTTACCGGTCACCGCCTTTACGGAAAGCGCCGCACCGCCTCTCGCATCACCATCCATCTTGGATAAAACAATGCCGTCCACACCAATCTGCTCATCAAAGCTTTTGGCCACATTGACGGCTTCTTGTCCCGTCATTGCATCAACAACGAGCAGCGTCTGATGAACCGCCACCTGCTCCTTAATATCCTGCAGCTCCGCCATCATTTCTTCATCGATCTGCAAGCGGCCGGCCGTATCCAGAATCACCATATTGTGACCGTTTTTAACAGCATGCTCCAAAGCTGCCTTCGCGATGTTCACGGGTTTATGGTTCTCGCCCATCGAAAACACCTCAACGTCCTGCTTTTCTCCGTTGATCTGTAATTGCTTGATTGCGGCGGGACGATAGACGTCACAGGCCACAAGCAGACACTTTTTCCCTTTTAATTTGAGCTTGCCGGCAATTTTAGCCGTCGTTGTCGTCTTACCGGCACCCTGCAGGCCGCACATCATGATAACAGTAATTGCCTTACCCGACTGCAGACTGATTTCCGTCGTCTCACTTCCCATCAGGGAAACCATCTCTTCATTGACAATCTTGATGACCATCTGTCCCGGATTCAATCCGTTCATGACATCCTGTCCGACCGCGCGCTCTTCCACAGCTTTGACAAACTGCTTTACGACCTTGAAATTGACGTCGGCCTCAAGCAATGCAAGCTTCACTTCTTTGAGCGCCGCTTTCACATCGGCCTCAGTCAGCCTGCCTTTGCTTCT
>CAZBRY010000234.1:0-3631 GCA_964494285.1 uncultured Lachnospiraceae bacterium | reverse complement strand
GATATTTTTTGTATAAAGGTATGGGATACCAGTATGATAACAATTCCAAGAAAAATCAAAATCATGGAAAACAGCAGAGAAAAACCTTCCGACTGAAATAAGTGATCCAGCAGCGCCGCATTATCGCCAATCAAAAATGCAGGGATAGAGAGCACGCTTCGCTGGGTCAGTGATTCATATTCTACCCGCAGGGAAAATTCGCCGCCGCCCTCCGGCAGCTTTACGATCGCAAGCCCGGTGGGAGGATCATTCAGATAAAACGGATAGCTGTCCTCCCGCCCATATTCATAAAGCAGCGTGTCGTCTACATATAAGCGCAGCGGCGCAAATACGGATTTAACCAACAGACTTTCCCCCGGCTGTGCCTGTATTGTGGCAGAAAGCGTAACAGGGGTGCGGGGTGCAAGTCCGGTGATTTTTCCCGGCAGGGACAATGTATTTCTATGCCCGTCACCAATTTCATAGGTTGCCACAGTTACGGCGTGTATTTTTCCGGTGGCACCATTTCCCAAGTACTCTCGATATTTTAACGAAGTAGCAGCCATCAGCACAAAAGCCACCGCCAGAAAACACAAGAAAATGAGGATAAGGATTTTTTTATAATACTTCATACTCCGCCCCCTCTCACCGTATCAAACAGACAGTGCTCATATACCTGTATTGCTTTTTTTAGGGTTTGACGACGAATATATACGCGGCTGCCGTCTTGCATGGTAAAGATCCCCAGCTCCTGATCCGCTTCCCTAACGGCGCGCAAATTGACAAGATAGCTGTGATGGCACCGAAAGAAATGCCTCGGCAGCATGGATTCAATACCGGAAAGCTTGACTGTTTGGCTGGTACGCAGAACTTCAGTACGGGTATGCAGCATCACAGCATGATTTTTCTGTTCAAAAAACAGAATACTTTCCACCGGAATATCCTGATTTATACCCTCAATCAGCAAGGTGATGTAGGCGACGGTATTTCGCTTTGCCAGCGCAAGGGACAGGATTTCCCGCACATCCTCCTGCTTCACCGGCTTTTCCAGATAGCTTGCCGCCCTCAAGCGGTAGCTCTCCAGCGTATGTTCTGCGCTGGTGGTGGTAAAAACCAGCGTGACCGCGCGGTCGGCTCCCCGAATTTGGGCAGCAGCATCCACACCCTTCATTCCGCACATGTAAATATCCAAAAAGATAATGTCATATTTTCCCGGTACAAAGGCGGCAAGAAGATCCTCTCCGGACGAAAAGCGTTCGTAGCAGCTAGCAAGGCCACTCTCTATCATATAAGAAATCAACAGCTCTGCATCTGCTGTGGTGTCCTCACAAATAGCAATTTGAAGCGGTGTGTCCATGGCAGCATTGCCTTCTTTTGACAAAAATCCATTTTTTTCATTATACCATATCAGCGCAAAAACTCAAAGCACATTTTCATCCAATTGTCAATAGCCGATTTCGTTGGGTAACCCAGCATTATCAACTCTTCCTTTTTGTCCAATTGTCACTTATAATTTGAATATTAGGGCTTGACAACAAATATTTTGTGTGATAGAGCGAAAAATTCTTGCTTTTTACAGCACAAATTAACATCAGTCAGCATCGATTAACATCGATCAGATAATGCAACCGAGGAGGGAACGATATGTCACAGGATGTACGAGAATATTTCAGAAAGTACCGAGATCCTTAAGAAACCCATACGATTTATACCGGCAACCAGCTTGCGCGGGGCGGCATCTCGGATATGGATACGCTTTGCAGGCTATTGGAACAGGAGCCAGAAAAGCTGCTTGACCTGCGCAATATCGGTCCGAAAGGGATGGCGGTCATCCGTAAGGTATGTGCCTGCTACGATAGAGAAACAGGCGGCTCTCCCGCATATGTTTATGAAGAAACAAGCGGCACAGGGAGCAGACAGACGCAACAGCATTCCTATAGAACATGAAATTTGACAATTAAAAAAATCTCCTAGTATGATGTGATTAGGCTTTGGCGAGCTAATACATCAGAAAACAAGGAGACTTTTAACATGAGAAAACAAAATCATTCCAATGAAAAACTTGAAGCAGTTACTTTCAAAACCTTAGTAGTAGGTGTCGATATTGCGAAGCATACGCAGTGGGCAAGATTCGTTGATTGCCGAGGAATTGAACACAATAAGGCAATTAAATTTGAAAATAACAAGAATGGTTTTAATAGCATTTTAGCAAGAATCAGTCAAATATGCAACGAAGAAGATTTTAATAACGTCATTGTAGGAATGGAGCCAACAGGGCACTATTGGAAAGCATTTGCTAACTTCCTAATGAAACAGGCAGGTATTACAGTGGTGTTGGTAAATCCGTATCATACGAAAAAAGCAAAAGAATTGGATGATAACAGCCAAACAAAGTCTGATAAGAAGGATGCACTTACCATTGCCCGATTAGTAAAGGATGGCAGATATTTTGAAACTTATCTTCCACACGATATTTACGCGGAATTAAGAGGTCTGACTGCGACACGAATTAGTGTGAACAAACGGAAAACAGCAGTAGAAAATACAATTACCGCTGTTATGGATGAGTATTTTCCAGAGTTTATAACTGTGTTTAAACATCCTTTTAAAGGAAAAGCGTCTATGCATATTTTAAAGAACTGTGCAATCCCGAGATTTATTGTAGAACTTGGAACCGATGGTGTGCTTGAGGAAATAAAAAAAGCTGTGAAGAAAACGGTTGGAAGAAAGAAAGCACAACAGTTAGTGGACGCAGCAATAGATTCTATAGGAGTAGATTATGGTGAATATGCAGCAAAGTTTAGACTACAACAGATGATGGAAGAACTGGAACTGATTCAGAAACAATTAGATGAGCTAGAAATAGAGATGAAGAATTCCTTAGAGAAAACAGGAATTTCAGAGTATCTGTTGAGTATAAAAGGAATAGGAG
Source organism: uncultured Lachnospiraceae bacterium (assembly GCA_964494285.1). Taxonomy (GTDB): domain Bacteria; phylum Bacillota; class Clostridia; order Lachnospirales; family Lachnospiraceae; genus JAEYFP01. Next base: position 720 of record CAZBRY010000234.1, on the reverse strand, counting down.
TCGTTTCTCTTGCAATGCTCTTAGGAGAAACAGGGGATCCATTGAGATTTGAAGATGCAAGACAAATGTCAAAACTGGCAGGTTATAACTTGGTGGAAGACAGTTCTGGTAAAAACAAAAGTGGAACATGTATATCAAAGCGTGGAAGAAAGAACCTTCGCTGTGTTCTTTACCAGATAGCATTAACAATGGTTGCAACCAATGAAGAAATGAAGAGACTCTATCATTATTTAAAAACAAGAGAAAAGAACCCGTTAAAGAAGGTTCAGGCACTTGTAGTCATATCAAAGAAGATATTGACATTAGTATTTACCTTGTCAAAGAAACGGGAGTATTACAATCCTTCAAATGTCTTTGGCACTGTTAGAGAAAGCCAGCTAAAGCAACAGGCGGCTTAATAGATTACCATTTGCCGATACTGGCACAGGATAAGGAGGTTTCCTCCATCAGCCCAATGAGGCAGCAATTCAGCAAAGTCTATCTGTGCCTTTATCTATAAACACCGAATGAAGGAATGTAAGGACATAGATCCAGCGAGAACTGGTAGGGTAAGTGTATGGATAAACAGGCAAAGAATAGTAACTGATTTTAATACCAATAGGTATTGAATATAAAAACAAAAATATATCAGGAGATATATTGACAAATCTCATATATTGAGGTAGGAGGAAAGAAAAGTGAAGAATTGTGGAATTAGCAGGTGGGACGATCCCACGAAAA
>CAZBRY010000233.1:0-3640 GCA_964494285.1 uncultured Lachnospiraceae bacterium | reverse complement strand
ATAAAGGAATATATCGGAGAGTACGACGCATCCAGAGTGCGGTTTTTACAGTGTCAGGACTGTGAGGATGAGATAGAAGAGGGCGTTCAGATCATGAATGAGCTTGCCGCTTATGCCGCAGGGCTGCATCGGACAAGGATCGGCGCGGATCAATTGATTATCGGATTAAAGTGCGGAGGCTCCGACGGTCTGAGCGGCATTACCGCGAATCCCGTGGTCGGACGGTTTTCCGATTTGCTTACGCAGGCGGGAGGAAGCACGATTCTTACCGAGGTTCCGGAAATGTTCGGCGCGGAGACTATTTTGATGGACCGGGCTGCGGATCGGGAGGTTTTTGATAAGATAGTACAACTGATTAACGATTTTAAAGATTACTTTCGCTCTTATAACCAGACGATTTATGAAAACCCCTCTCCCGGAAATAAGGCGGGCGGTATTTCCACTCTCGAGGATAAAGCGCTGGGCTGCACGCAGAAATCCGGAGACGCAAAGGTAGTCGATGTATTAAAATATGGTCAGCGTGTCCGCAAACCTGGCCTGAACCTTTTGTCCGCGCCTGGCAATGACCTGGTGGCAAGCACGGCGCTGGCTCTTTGCGGAGCGCAGATCGTACTGTTTACGACCGGACGCGGCACTCCATTTGTATGTGCGGTACCTACCGTAAAAATATCCTCCAATACCCAGCTTGCGGAAAAGAAAAAGAACTGGATCGATTTTGACTGCGGGCGTCTGCTTAACGAGGGCATGAGCCTGGATATTCTGGGGAATGAGCTGTACGAATATGTGCTGTCGGTGGCAAGCGGCGCTTTTGTAAAGAGTGAAGCGGACGGATACCGGGATTTGGCGATATTGAAACAGGGTGTCACGCTTTAAATACAGGCATACATAATAGGAGAATAAGAAAATGAAAGCTTTTATGGATCAGGATTTTTTGCTGGATACGCAGACGGCAAAAAAATTATATGAGAATTATGCGGATATGACAAAGATTCCGGTTCTGGATTATCATTGCCATATCAATCCGAGAGAAATCTATGAGGACAGGCAGTTTGAAAATATCGCACAGGCGTGGCTGGGCGGGGACCACTATAAATGGCGTCAGATGCGCACGAACGGCGTGGAGGAAACCTATATCACGGGTGATGCGGCGGATTATGAAAAATTTAAAAAGTGGGCGGGGACGCTGCCAAAGCTGATAGGCAATCCACTGTATCACTGGTCGCACATGGAACTTCGGTATTATTTCGGCTATCAGGGCAATTTGAACGCAGATACGGCCGGGGAGGTATGGAAGCTGTGCAATGAAAAGCTGAGCAGTGAGGAATTTTCCGTGCGAAAGCTGATAAAAATGTCAAATGTAAAGCTGATCTGTACGACGGATGATCCGGCGGACAGTCTTAAATGGCATCAGAAGATAAAAGCGGACGACAGCTTTGACGTGCAGATACTTCCCGCATGGAGGCCAGATAAGGCAATGAATATTGAAAAGCCGGATTTTGCGGAATATATGAAGACGCTGTCGGAGGCTTCCGGTATAGCCATTTCGGATTTTGTTTCTTTAAAGAGCGCATTGTGCAGCCGTATGGACTTTTTTGCAGAAAATGGCTGCGTGGTAAGCGACCATGGATTGGAGTATGTCATGTATGATCCGGCGCCCGAGGCGGAGATAGATGCTGTCTTTCTGAAAGCGCTTGCAGGAAAAGCGGTATCAGAAAAGGAGGCGCTTCAGTACAAGACGGCGTTTATGCAGTTCGTGGCAAGGCAGTATAACAGCCGCGGCTGGGTCATGCAGCTTCATTATGGCTGCAAGCGCGATAACAATACTTCTATGTATCATCGGATAGGGCCGGATACAGGCTACGACTGTATCAACAATTTCGCACCGTCCGCACAATTGGCGGATTTTCTGAATGCATTGTCCGTAAGCGGCGAGCTGCCAAAGACCATCATTTATTCCCTTAATCCGAATGATGATGCGGTCATCGACAGTATGATCGGCTGTTTCCAGGGAGACGGCGTCAAAAATAAGGTTCAGCACGGCGCTGCGTGGTGGTTCAATGACCATTATACAGGGATGGCGAATCAAATGAAATCGCTGGCCAGTTTATCCGCTCTCGGCAATTTTACAGGAATGCTGACCGATTCCCGTTCGATCTTATCCTATACCAGACACGATTATTTCAGAAGGATTTTATGCCAGATGATCGGCGGCTGGGTAGAAAATGGAGAATATCCGGACGAAGAGAAGCTGCTCGGGGAAATCATAAAAGGAATTTCCTATAATAATGCGGTGGATTATTTTGGATTTGCGCTGGATAGGGTTTAGAAGGTTTATCTAGAATAAGAATGCGGATATCGCCACGGGATCACAGGAATCCCGTGGCGATATATGGTTTTATGGTTTACGAATGCGCCCACTCAAACTGCTCGGCGCCTGCTCCGATTTCAAAATGCTTTTTTACAATTCCCAAATCTACTTTTGAATAGACTCCGCCGGTCGCTCTGGCAAAGACTTTATTTTCCGAGAGCGTAAAAAGGAACTTTTGCTGGTTGGTCGCGGTCGGGGCGAGCTGTGCCGCCTTCATCCCGTTAAAAAACCAGTCGGGTATTTGATCGTTTGCCTCATAAAGCTTCTCAAGCGGCTTGCTCTTATGAGGGACGCCCTGTGTTTTTCCGTAGCCGAGCGCGATCACGCAGACGAGCTTTTCTCCCTCTTTCACTACGCAGCGGCTTTTCCCTTTGCTGAAGGTCAGGGCGACCCAGCACGTGTTCAGGCCGAGCTGCTGCGCTTTCAGTACGAGCTGTTCGCCGTAATATCCGGCTGTTTCATCCAATTGCGGCCCTTTCTTTCCGATCAGGGCGAAATAGTTTGTCACGTGACTGAATTTGCCATAGTGCGCCATAAAGCTGCCAAAGGCTTTCGGCTCATCCGTGATAAGCTGGATGTTCAGCCCGCTTTCCCGGTTGCAAAGGGCGACCTCCTCGTTCAGCTCTGATAGAATGTCCGCTTCGATGCGCTTCTCCAAATAATCGCGCACGGAATGACGGTTTTCAATTGCCTGCATAATGTCCATGTGTTGGCTCCTTTCTTTTTTTCGATGTTTCGCTCTCAAGATAGATATCCATATGTCTGGTTAGGGCAGAGCCTCAGAAAACCTGCGGTTTCCCGGGCAGAGCCTCAGAAAACCTGCGGTTTCCCGGGCAGAGCCTCAGAAAACCTACGGTTTTCTTCGGTCGCTTCGCTCGCCGGATAGTCATTCATTCATCTGTCCGTGCAAGCACGGCATCTGTATGAATGGCTATCCGGCTCTGCCCTTTGCGCACATTATATCATAAATTTCTTTATTTGTTAAATTAGGAAAAGTTAAAGCATTAGTTATCAAAATGCCAGATGCATAAAACTGATTTGTATGATAAGGGAGCTTACAAACAAATGAATCGCAAGATTTTGCAGGTTTTGCAAAAAAAGGAAATTCAAAATCAAAAAGTGCAAATTTTTATCATTTCTTCGCAATTATCTTGAATAGGCTCTCCCATTTTTATTTGCTACACTCAAATTACAGGAAACAAACAATGTGCGCCTGGTCAGGCGCGCGGGGCAGGCCTGTGTCCGCACTGTTTTCACAGGCTTGCCGAAATT
>CAZBRY010000232.1:3376-3643 GCA_964494285.1 uncultured Lachnospiraceae bacterium | reverse complement strand
GTTTACCTTCCAAAAGTAGTCGTAATCAAAACTGATCACAACTCTATTTTTCCGTCAATTCCGTATAGCTGCTTCCTGGATATTCCTCTTCTCCCGACGTCATAAAAATTTTTTTATTTTCCGAATCATAAAAAACAGCTTTCGTATCCGCAGAAGCAGTCACGATCAGACCTTCGGATTTGAATTGCTGATTTGTTTCTCTTGGCATTTCTGAGAATTTCAAAATATTCTCATATAAGGCGCCGACCTCCGATGCTTCCGGTGCCG
>CAZBRY010000232.1:1276-3366 GCA_964494285.1 uncultured Lachnospiraceae bacterium | reverse complement strand
ATTTTTTCCGCGGTAAGCTTTGGGGGTATCCCACCCTTTTCTACCGCTTCCATAATCTCCTTGCCATATTGCGCATTGATTTTATAAAACGTTCTGTTTACTTTTGTATTCTCCATAAAAACAAGAAAAGCCTCTTCAAACTGATTGTACAGCTCTTCGTTTCCCGCTTCAAGGCCAATCACACTTAGGCATATCCATTCTGTCACTGTTCCGCGGTCATCCAAATCATCATTCGCATAATAAAAGTGATTTGCAATCAACGGTACGTAAAATTCACAGTACAGCGTATTGTTGTACCGTGTCGTAATCTCGTATTTGAATAAATTCACCTCAAATTCCGATTCTCCGGTTGCATATGTCGTGTTTTCACCGATGTTGGCATAATCACCGATATCTCCCATCAACGTCTTCGTGTAATCCGAAGACACCCCTTCGAGTCGCTTCGTCAGTGCTTCATCGGCAGGCACTGTTTCTACGAGTGTCACTTTTTTTGCATCGGAATAGCTCTGTTTGATCAGCGCATCGATGTAACCCTCTGCACCCTGATAGGTCAGAAAACTCATATAGGTCTTCGTATCGCGCTCGTTGCTGCGCGTCCGTCCGGTCTCGGAATCTTTATGCCAAAATTGCTGTGCAGACATATAGGTGAAGCGCACCGTATTGTCCTCGTTGCCAGCAACAAACGTCAAAAATTCCGGGAATTTTGTACTGTATTTTCCATAATCAATAGAAGGCTCCACATTCGAAAAATCCTCCGGATAAATGGAGTAAAAAATAACATTTCCGCCTGCATCAACGGCTTCGGAATAGGTATAATAACTGCCGAGATCATCCTTGACTTTCCGTCCCTCTTCGGAGACTGGAGCGGTGTTTTGCTCTGTATCTGCCAAATCCCCTGCCGTTCCCTCCGAAAGCACATCCGGATATTCTTTGCTTTCAGCTTCTTCAAAAGGCGCTGCGTTCTCCTCCTGTCCCGGCGGTTCTGTCTTCGGATCCCCCGTCATTTTGGAAGCCTGCAAAACAATGATGCCTACCAACACCAAAATCAAGACAAACACAACGATAATCGCCCCGACGATCCCGGTACGTGTCTTGTTTTCCTTCTTCTGTGATTCGAGGTTTTGCTGCACCTGCGGCGGATATTTAGAGACATTGTTTTTATTCGTTACGTCCGTACCGCATCCGATGCAAAGTTCATGGCTGTCCTCTAAAAGCATTCCACAATTTTTACAGTATTTCATACTCCCCTCCTTAATCCGCATCCACAAAACCGCATGTTATGCCCTGCGGCACAACATAGTTAAGTGCGCCTGGCATCAATTCGATCTTCCATTCTTTTTCCTTCAAGACCTCACCGTCCACATTTAAATAAATATATTTTCCATCCTTACGCTTGACAGACAAGGAGGACGCCTTCCTAATTGTAAGGAATTGATCCGGTAGCACGCCAATTTCTCCCCGTCGGAACAGCTTGATCAAATGAATGGCATGCCATTTTTTAATTTTTCTAAGAAGCAGCAGTTCAATTCTGCCATCGCACGGTGAGGCGTTTGACATCGGGCAAACAGAGCCGCCCAAACAGATGCTGTTCCCTATATAAATCATATCATATTCGCCGCTCTGATCCTCTCCGTCGATTTCAAGCGTATAATCGACCGTCGGATTAAAAAGAAATGTGAACAGAAACGACAACACATATAGAAGTCCAGAATTCATACTCCCAATCAACCTGATTCGGCTGGCAAAGCGCTCGATCAGCTCAATCAGCCCCGTCACAGAAAACAAGACATAATTGTGGATGTCTTTGTCCACCGCGCAAATATTTTTCACAAAGTCCACCTGTATGACTTCCCCGCGAATCAAATTATCCATATTATAAAAAAGCTTTTGCCGCTCTCCAAAATTCTTTAAAAAATCGTTTTTTAATCCACATGGATAATGCGCCATTTCCACACGTGCAAGATCCTTTTCCTCAATGCCGCTGATCGCATTGGCAAATGTACCGGAACCTCCACAAATATAAAACCGGATTTTCTCATCATCAAATAGTTTTAGCATTCTAGCTACAATATCTGCTTCATGACCGGCAT
>CAZBRY010000232.1:0-1249 GCA_964494285.1 uncultured Lachnospiraceae bacterium | reverse complement strand
AGCGATCTTTAAGCCCCGCAACCGGATTAATGATAAAGATGTGTATCATGCGTATTCCCATTTTCGAGCGCCTCCTTAGCCTTGAAAAGCTCCTTCCAATCTCCGACACCCTGTTCCAGCTCCACAAAAAAGTGCGTCCCTTCGCCGAAAGTGCTCTCAACACGGATGGACCCATTCATTTTCTTTACAAGCTCTGCGGTAATGACAAGGCTAAATTTCGTACCTTCGATATTATGACTGTGCTCCCTGTCAAGCGGAGGAAGCACTTGAAAAAGCTGTGGCAAATCCTCCTGTTTTATCCCCTTGCCGGTGTCGGAAACTTCTATTTTTAGAAGCACCCTGTCATCAGAAACTGCTTCATGACCAACACGCAGAAGAATCTGCCCCTGCGTGGTAAACTTCACGGCATTCATCACCAGATTCAACAGAACCTGCCGGATACGAGCCACATCGCCATAAAGAAAAAGCGGAAGCTTCGGATCCATCTTGACTACAAATATAATATCCTTTGATCCGATGCGCTCATTTACAATGCTTTGCAAATAATCCATCTGGGAAGTCAGGTTGTATTCTTGCTCGACTAGCTTAAGCTTTCCCGCCTCAAGCTTAGAAAGATCCAAAATATCGTCGACGACATTTATTAAATGATCAGACACGTTTTTAATAGTATTGACATACTCCGCTCCAAGCGGCGACAGCCCTGTCTGCATTAAAAGCTCCGACATGTCACAGATTGCGTCGATCGGCATCCGGATCTCATGGGACACACGATCAAGAAAATCCATCTTTGTTTTTGAAGCGGTTCCTGACTCCTTTTTTTTGACTTCCACAACACGAAGCAAGTCCTCGTTACTCTGCGCCCTCTGCTTGTTCATTCGCTCCGCAAGCGCATTCCTTAATAATAATACCAGCGCGACCTGACCTAAAAGGAGGGCAAGCACCTGCAATACAAACTGCACCGTCAATTCCTGGTAGGATACGACAAAAAATATACTATAAACAATAATCGAAACCGTAAGTAACAGGCGGGTCACCATCATAGAAAAGTACAATGACATCAAGCATGTAATCATCAAAAGAACAATATGAAATACATGTTCCGTACCCGACACATAACAATAAACACCTGATATCGACGTTAGCGCTATCGCCATCGCCATGCCGCGCGTATCGTTGCTCACCCGCGGATGGTAGGTGAGGAAGACCATAAGCATAATGGAAAACAACAAAACCGCGTAAATCCACATCG
>CAZBRY010000231.1:0-3675 GCA_964494285.1 uncultured Lachnospiraceae bacterium | reverse complement strand
ATTGTCACCTAACTCACCACCTAACCGACAACATCCTCCTTTTACGGCAAATGACTGCCCTATTATATATATTCTGCACAAAGTGCCAAATTCCTTTTTCTATCTAACAGGATTATCTTACCGGCAGATTTCATAAATAAAGTCAGCCGCCTCCCGAACCGCATCAAAGGAGCGTTTAAACGGAGCCATTTGGAACACATGCCACATTCCTTCATACTCCTCCAGTCTGACAAGTACCTTATCCGCAAGAAGCCTGTCATAAAGACGCTTCGAATCATCCAGCAGGATTTCATTTTCGCCGACTTGAATGTAGGTAGGCGGAAATCCTAAAAAATCAGCAAACAACGGCGACAGCCCGACATCCTCCAGCTCCCTGCCGGGGGCATAGCAACTAATCATCTTTGCCATATAATTCTTTTCAAGCACCGGATCAATTTCTGCCTTTTCCTGATGGGAGGCGCCCGATGAGGTCATATCCGTCCACGGAGAAAACAAGACAAGTGCCTTTGGCAGCCGACGTTCCTGCTCTTTCAATGCCAGCACAAGTTCCAACGCAAGATTGCCTCCGGCCGAATCCCCGATCACAATTACATCTTCTGCACCTACGCCCTGCTTCATAAAATAATCCCATAAAAGCTTTGCGTCCTCGATTGCCGCCGGATACGGATGTTCCGGTGCGAGGCGGTAATTAAACGCGATAACCGGAAGCCCCGTCGCAACGGCAAGCTTTGCCGTGACACTGCGCGCATACCGACAGCTCCCCGTCACGTAACCGCCGCCGTGGCAATATAAAATCATTCGCCTTGTGCTGCCGGGATGCCGGTGCCTTGTCCATTCAGCAGATATTCCTTCGACCGTTACCTGTTCAAACTCAATCGCCGGATGCGTGCCGAACAGAGCACCAAAGTTATCCTGCGTGTGACGCTGCTTATCCAAATCCACATTTTCCACAACGCTGTGCATTTTTTTGATTGTCGTCATCAGCCTCTGATTGCTCCGAACTGTATTCTTATCCTCCGGCTGTACGTTCCTGTTTCCGAGCTTGTCAAATTTTACGTTTATGAATGCCATTGGGGTCTCCTTTTTTGAACTTTCCTGATTTATTTATCTTATCACAAAATACACCTGTTATACAACCAACACTTGATAACCTGCCGGTCTACGTAGTATACTATAACAATAAACCAAGCAACTAGCGGAAAGGATTTTTTATGCCTAAAATCAGTACCAACCGTGCCACCTGGTACAAACTGGATTTGTCCGCCAATGTCTACCCGACGCTGCAGAGGCGTAATTTTTCCTCCGTATACCGGCTTTCCATTTTGTTAAAGGAAGAAATTGATCCAATTTTTTTACAAAAAGCAGTCGATTTAGCTCTGCCGCGATTTCCTTCCTTTAAGGTTGCATTGCGAAAAGGGTTGTTTTGGCGTTATCTGGAGCCCAATAACCGACCGGGACCTTTTGTGGAAGAGGATATTGTCAATCCTTGTATGCCGATCGATTTCAAGGTGAACAACAGGTATTTAATCCGGATCTACTATTATGGCTGCCGAATATCGCTCGAAGCTCACCATTCGCTTGCGGATGGAAGCGGAGGCATGTACCTTCTGCAAACGATCACAGCCGTTTATCTTCGCCTGTGCGGGCATACGATCTCCAACGAAGGCTATGTGCTTAATATCAGCGAAGAACCGGAACCATGCGAACTGGAGGATGCCTATTTAAAATATGCCAACTCCAAAGTGCGTCCGCCAAGGTCACAGGAGAAAGCCTACCGCGTCCGCGGCACAAGAGAAAATTTTTATACACTGAATATCATTTGCGGAATAATGTCAACTAGCCAGGCGATTTCCGTCGCCAAAAAAAACGGCTCTTCCCTGACGGAATATCTGAATTCCGTTCTGCTTTACGCACTGCTCGAAAAACAAAAGCAGGAGCGTCCTTACAGGGAACATCCGGTAAAGCTTGCCATGCCGGTCAATCTGCGGCGTTTCTTTCCTTCAAAGACGCTGCGCAATTTTATTACGATGGTTTATCCGTCAATCGATCCTCGGCTCGGTGACTATACATTTGAAGAAATTCTCCTGCAGGTACATCACTACATGCGCTATTATATTAACCCTAAATTCTTAAACGGGGACATCACGACAAATTTAACGACGCAGCAAAACCCAATAGGCAGAATTGTTCCGCTGTTTTTAAAAGACTTTATTATTAAGCTGTTTTATACCCGCGTGCAGGATCGCCAGTCCTCCGCCGGGCTGACCAATATGGGAAGTCTCCCTGTTCCAAAGGATATGGAGCCTTACGTCGAACGCTTCGACATTTACATGGGACAACCCTTTTCGGCAAGAACAAATTGTGCCATTGTCAGTTACAAGGATATCCTCACAATCAATTTTGCAAGCAGCATCATTGAGGCGGATGTGGAGGAGCTGTTTTTCAAAAAGCTTGTTCAAGACGGCATTCACGTAAAAATAGAATCTAACAGAAATATGGAGGAAATATAGCGATGTCTTATTGTGTTCATTGTGGCGTAGAGTTAGATAAAACAGCGCACAGCTGTCCGCTGTGCAACACCCCGGTTCTAAACCCAAGGCAGCCTATAGACAAAGACTTTAGAAAACCTTTTCCACAAAAACGCGGTCAGGTTGAGCGCGTCAAGCATCTTGACCTTGCTCTCCTAATATCCACTGTACTGGCTTCCACAGCCTTTTCCTGCGGAATGCTAAACATGCTTGTTTACAAGGCAACCAATTGGTCGCTCTATATCATTGCGGCCTGCATTTTAATCTGGGTCTTTTTTATTCCTGTTATGCTTTACACAAAGCTGTCCATCTACCTGTCCATCATCTTTGATGCCCTTGCCATCAGCTTTTATTTGTTTGTCATCGCCTATCAATTTCCCGGAAATGGCTGGTTCCTGCTGATGGCCGTCCCAATCATGGGGCTTTCGATCGTGCTTGTTCTGCTTTTCACATTTTTACTGCGGAATTTCAGCAGTTCAATCCTTGCAACGGCAATATATTTATTCTCCGGAATCTCCGTATTCTGTATTGGACTGGAGTTGATTATCAGGAACTACTTGTCCTCCAAGCTACAGCTCACCTGGTCCTCCGTAGTTTTCGTTTGCTGCGCGGTCATCATCACCGCTCTTCTCACGATTATTACCCGTAGTCGGCTGCGCGAAGCTGTTCGTCGAAGGATGCATATGTGATCGTTTCAAGAAAATCCAAAATACCGAAGAAGCCCTAAATAAATGCCATAGGCAAATCCATATTGATTATTACGCAATTTATCCGCATCCGAGGAATTGCTCAAAAACGCCAATTCGACAAGATTTGAGGTCATATTTGTATTTCTTAACACATATAAGGAAGGGTTTTCCCAGATTCCATTGTTTCTCGTTCCTGTTACCTGATTTACCCCGCTCATGATCTGCTGCGCCAGCCATTGAGCCTGTGTGCCGTATTGATAAATATATACCTCTGTCCCATTATAGGCGGGATTCGGATTAAAATTGCAATGAATACTGATAAAATAATCTGCAGGCCATTCATTGGCCATGCGAACTCTCTCCGCCAGACTGGTAGTGTTGTTTGTCCCTAACACGGTATCCGGTTCGGATCTGGACACACGAACCTCAAACCTCGGATCACTGCTCAGCAGATTCCG
>CAZBRY010000230.1:0-3677 GCA_964494285.1 uncultured Lachnospiraceae bacterium | reverse complement strand
AGGAACTGGAGTAGAATCTCCAAGCTGTGCAGTAACTTTTGCTGCAATATCACCCAGTCTTGCATTTTGCTTGCGAATTTTTCTGCATAAATCTTTTTGATTTTTTTCTAAAAAACTCTTGACTTTTTATTTGCAGGCTTATCGTCTTTACAACTTTAAGGATATCCGATTTTTAGGGTGCTGGCAATTGGAACTTTTTTTATTCCCAACTGCTACACTTTTTCATTTATATTTGCTACATTGTTAGTTTAACATAAACATATTCGGAACTTAGTGCAAAAAGGTCGTAGATGTGTTTCCGAAAACGGACGGCTTGATTGAAAATACATCAATCGGATCCCGTGGTGTATTTGCCTATTACAAAAAAAATTCAGATTTTTATTTAGTAAGCGTTGACATTGGAGATGATTGTGATATAACTAATATATACCTATAAAGAGTCATTTATAGGTTATTTTAAAATTTCAAATTTAAGTGAGGAGATAACATGGAACAAAAATCTTACAACCCTTATCTAACTGCACAAACGCAATTTGACACTGTGGCGGACAAGCTTAATTTAGATGAGTCTACACGCCAATTACTTCGTCAGCCAAGTCGTGAATATCATTTTACGATTCCGGTAAAAATGGATGATGGAACTACTAAAATATTTAACGGTTACCGTATTCAACATAATGATGCAAGAGGACCGGCAAAAGGCGGAATTCGATTCCATCCGCAAGAAACTGTTGATACAGTTAGAGCACTTTCGATGTGGATGACATGGAAATGTGCAGTTGTTGACATTCCCCTTGGAGGAGGTAAAGGAGGTGTCATCTGTGACCCACACAACCTTTCTTTAGCTGAGCAAGAGAGATTGTGCCGCGGTTATGTAAGACAACTCTCTAAAAATATTGGTCCTTTATCTGATGTGCCTGCACCAGATGTTATGACAAACGGACAGCATATGCTCTGGATGATGGATGAATATGAGATGATTCATGGTGGACATTATCCGGGTGTAATTACCGGTAAGCCAGTAGGTATGGGTGGTTCTTTGGGACGCACCGAAGCTACCGGTTATGGTGTAGTCTTTACCTTGAGAGAAGCATTAAAAGAATTGAATATTAATATAGCAACCAGCTGTGCAAGTTTGCAAGGATTTGGTAATGTAGCAGAATATGCTGCCCGCCTTTATACCAAACTGGGAGGTAAAATTGTAGCTATTTCCAGCTGGGATAATACGGATAAAAAATCTTATACTTTCCGTAAGTTTGAGGGACTTGATATTGAAAAGATGGCTAAAATTAAGGATTCCTATGGAACTATTGACAAAGCGAAAGCTATGGAACTTGGATGTGAAGTTCTTCCTGGAGAAGAGTGGATTGCGCAGGACGTAGATATTCTTCTTCCTTGTGCGTTAGAAAATCAGATTACGCCGGCTACTTTTGCTAACATCAGTAATCAAGTAAAGGTAATATGTGAAGGAGCAAACGGTCCTACAACGCCGGATTGCGATGAATTAATTAAAGAGAGAAACATTTATCTTGTTCCTGACTTCTTATGTAATGCTGGTGGCGTTACTTGCAGTTATTTTGAACAAATACAATGCAATATGAATTATTTTTGGTCAAAAGAAGAAGTCTTAGAGAAACTAGACTTCAAAATGACCAATGCTTTCCATGCAGTACATAACCTTGCTGCAGAAAAAGGGTTATATATGAGAGAGGCTGCTTATGTAATTTCTATAAATCGTGTTGCGGATGCCGTTAAGTTGCGTGGATGGATATAATTTTTAATTTAGACTATATGCCTTTTAGCTATAGTCTAATTTTCTCATAATTTAATTGATTTAGTAAATATAAATAAAGAGGCTGTTGAAATGGATCGATATAAAAATCAAGGTATGGATGTTTTGGTGGAAAGAGCTAAAGAGTTGGAATGCTTTTATTTAGTGGATGAAGCCCTCACCTGCCCATCTCTTCCGGATAGTTTATTAAAAATCACAGAAGTAACCCCGGTAGGTTTTCACAATAGTAAAGATTGCTCAGTTAGTATAGTTTTGGATGGTCAGGTTTATGCCACGAAACCTATCATTACAGATAGCTATGAATTGCAGTCTGAAATCATACTGAACGGAATATCTCGTGGATATATTAAAGCCATGTATCCAATTTTACACGATAAAGACCTCGTCTTTCTTCCGGAAGAGCAGAAACTATTAGATAGCATTGCCAATCGTATTGCAGAGAGAATTTATAAAATAACTCTACAGGAGAAAAATCAATTTCGCGCAGATTGGGAAGCAATTATAACATTACTGCAGGGCACCGATCAGGATATGCTTCTTTATGTTTGTGAAAAGATGCTGGTTCTTCTGGCAGGAACTAACCCTAATTTGGTTAATGATATTTACGATAAAATGGGCTGGAAAAAATATAAAGTTCAAGGTGAAATTAATTTTCCATTTGAAACATTGCCGGCGTTTGATGTTATAAACTTTAGTCAGATTCTATTTTCATATGCTACCTCTTGTTTGGAAGATGATTATATTTACAATTGTATCAGTTTATGGATCTATCAGGGGAAAACGTATGAACTTATTAAAAAAATCGATAAAAAAGATTCCGATGTAAAAGACATTACCCATGCGTTGTCTCAATATTTGAAGGCGGTTAAGGGTAATGAAACGGTAAGCGAAGTCACAAAAAGGTGGCTGACAGTGGAACTTATCAAGAGGTTCTTAACGGATAAACCGACAATGATTGCCCATGCGCAAAAATATATCTCTATAGAAGCTCTTTGTTCCCTTCTTGAAACTGTGATTTGTTCTCCAAAAAGTATTGGAAAAATTGGGGGTAAGGGCACCGGTTTCTTTATTGCAAATCAGATTATCGCTTCCCATATAAAAGAAAATCCGGAGTTTTCAAAAGTAAAAATTCCTCGAACTTGGTATATTTCCTCCGATGAGTTATCAAATTTGATTGAACGAAATAGCCTAGATGAATTAAACGAACATAAATATAGAGATATTCTTGAGATACGCACAAGCTATCCTAGAATAATACAAATGCTAAAGAATTCCAAATTTTCTTCTTATATTTTAAGTCAGCTGGGACAGATATTAGAGAGCTGTGAAAACAGACCTTTAATTATCCGCTCCTCAAGTTTATTGGAAGATCAAATTGATACATCCTTTTCCGGTAAATATAAAAGCCTTTTTATAACAAATATAGGGACAAAGGCGCAAAGACAACAACAGTTGGTAGAGGGCATTTTAGAAGTTTATGCTTCCTTGTTTAACCCAGATTCTATCCAGTATCGAAACAAGAGGAATTTAATTGACTGTTCTGAACAAATGGGTATTATGATTCAAGAGGTGGTAGGAACCAAAGTAGGTCCTTATTTTTTCCCGCTCTATGCCGGAGTGGCATTTAGCAATAATGAACTTCGATGGTCTCCCAGAATTAAACGGGGGGACGGTTTGATTCGCATGGTACTCGGGCTTGGAACGAGAGCGGTGGACCGTATTGGAGATGATTATCCAATACTCATTTCTCCAGGGCAGCCAAATCTTCCGGTAAACCGCTCTGCTTTAGATTCATTAAAGTATTCACCACAGATGATGGATGTTTTGGACGTAGAAAACAACAGGTTTTTGAGCAGACGTGTCGTGCTGGCCATGACGGAAGATT
>CAZBRY010000229.1:1127-3685 GCA_964494285.1 uncultured Lachnospiraceae bacterium | reverse complement strand
GCAGTGTTTTTTGCGATGCTTGAGCCGGGAGATACGTTTATGGGTATGAATCTCGATCACGGCGGACACCTTTCTCACGGCTCGCCGGTTAATATGTCAGGAAAGTATTTCCACTGCGTTCCATATGGTGTCAATGACGAGGGCTTTATCGATTATGCGAAAGTGCGCGAAATCGCACTGGAATGCAAGCCTAAAATGATCGTTGCGGGTGCAAGCGCTTATGCGAGAAAGCTGGACTTTAAGAAGTTCCGTGAAATTTGCGATGAGGTCGGTGCTTACTTGATGGCGGATATCGCTCATATTGCGGGGTTAGTCGCTTCCGGCTATCATGAAAGTCCTTTTCCATACGCGGATGTTGTTACGACGACGACGCACAAGACGCTTCGCGGACCGCGCGGCGGTTTGATTCTCTGCAATCAGGAGGCCGCGGACAAGTTTAACTTTAATAAAGCAATTTTCCCGGGTATTCAAGGTGGTCCTCTGATGCATGTCATCGCGGCAAAGGCTATCTGCTTTAAGGAAGCGCTTTTACCCGAATTTAAAGAGTACGGGAAGCAAGTGGTGGATAATGCGCAGGCACTTGCTAAGGGACTTATGAGCAGGGGCTTAGATATCGTTTCGGGTGGTACGGACAATCATTTGATGCTGCTAGATTTAAGGGCATTGAATTTGACCGGCAAGGCGGTTGAAAAGCTACTTGATGAAGCGCATATTACTGCGAATAAAAATACGGTTCCCAATGACCCACAGTCTCCGTTTGTGACGAGTGGTGTCCGACTCGGCACACCGGCTGTTACTTCGCGTGGCATGAATGTGGCCGACATGGATCGGATTGCGGAAGCGATTTCACTTGTCGTAAAAGGTGGCGAGGAAAAGGTGCCCGAAGCCAGAGTAATTGTCGAGGAACTGACAAAAAAATATCCTCTGATTTAATGTTGTGGTCGTGCAAAGAACTGAGATTTAGCATTTTTCTTCCCTGCAATTTCCTGCTATAGGAATTGTCAAAAAGGGGCAGTCTTTTAATAGGAAGCGTGTGTTACTGTTTAATCTATTCTCAGTAGTACACGCTTCATAAATTATTAAGAAATGTTTTTTACGAGGACTGTTCAAAATTTATTGATTTATGATATACTTATAAAAGCGGACAAGACACACGGGCAGGCATTGTAAGATAGCAGGAGAAATCGGTGGGACAGAAAAAAACACCTGTCATTCAGGTGAAGGGCTTAAAAAAGATATACCATGTCGGAGAGACAAAGGTCAAAGCATTGAACGGTGTTGATTTTACGATTGGTAAGGGTGAGTTTTGCGCGATCGTAGGTACTTCCGGATCAGGCAAGTCGACACTTTTGAACATGCTGGCCGGATTGGAAAAGCCGACAAAGGGAGAGATTATCATAGCCGGAAATCACATAGAACGCATGAATGAATCCCAGCTTGTAAAATTCCGCAGGGAGCATGTCGGTTTTATCTTTCAGTCCTTTAATTTATTGGGTACAATGAACGCGGTAGAGAATGTCGCGCTGCCGCTTACCTTTCGAGGAATGCGGAAAAAAGAACGAAAGAAGCTTGCGATGAATACGCTGAAGCTTGTGGGACTAAAGGAGCATGCGCTTCATAAGCCTACACAGATGTCCGGCGGACAGCAGCAGAGAGTTGGCGTGGCGCGGGCGCTTGTTGTGAAGCCGGAAATTATTTTTGCGGATGAGCCGACAGGAAACCTCGACTCCAACACGTCAGAGGAAGTACTGCACCTCATGCAGCAGGTCGTCAGGGAGCAGAACCAGACGCTTGTCATGGTTACGCATGACAATCATCTTGCTTCTTATGCCGACCGCGTATTCCGTATTCTCGACGGGAAAATAGTGAGCATAGAGGAAAACAGACAGGTAAAACAACAGAGCGTTCAATCAGACGATCGGATATGGGAGGAGCAGAAAAATGAGGAACGGGATTAGAAGGGTATTGTTGACATCCGTGGCGGCGGCATTGATCGTTACCTTTTCGGCATTGGAGATTACGACGCAGCGCGTATTGGCTATGACGGTTTCCGAGTCTTCTGCTGAGGATACGGATACGAGTTCCGGCTCTGCAAACTATAGTGGCATCTATTCTTCGTCAGAATATATTAAGCCGGGGAACAGCTGGCTGACGCCGGTAGCGAAGCACGGTGAGCTTGTTATTATTGCTTTGCCGATCGTCAATATGACGCCGTATAATATTAAAGATGTTGTCGTTACACCGGTCATCAGCGGTAAGACGGCAGATTACCCGTTCGAGATCACACAGTCTAATTATACATTGTCGCTAGATTATCTTGTCGGCTCCGATCAGGATCCGGACGTCAAAAACCGGACGAAGACACTCTTTTGGACCTTTCAGACAAGAGACGACGTATTAAACGGTTATTACGACCTGAAGTTCGAGATTTTATATACGGACGAGGTATGCAATCAAGGAACCTGTACGATATCGACCTATGTTAAGTGTATCGGCAAGGAGGGTGCCGCAAATCGAAATACCGACGAGGCGCTGGCGGCTTCGACACCGAGAATTAT
>CAZBRY010000229.1:0-1117 GCA_964494285.1 uncultured Lachnospiraceae bacterium | reverse complement strand
GAGGTGAATGCCGGGCAGGATTTTGATTTGATCATACATCTGAAAAATACATCGACCCAAACCGCTGTCAGCAACGTGGAAATTAATTTGACGGCGACAGTGGAAGGGAAGGATACGGATTCTTCGTATTCCTCTTTTTTGCCGACATCGGGTTCTAATACCGCATATTTCGCTTCAATTCCGAAAAACGGCAATGTGGACATCCAAATGCGCTTTAATGCAAAATCTGATTTGGCACAAAAGCCTTATGTCATGAAGCTGGCCATGCTGTATGAAGATGAAAAGAACAATCCCTACACTGCGGAGGGAAGCGTTTCCATTCCGGTGAAGCAGGAATCCCGTTTTGACATCAGCACATTTGAAGTAATGCCGGGAAGCATTGATGTGGGTGCGGAATCAAATATCATGTTTAGTATTTATAATACAGGGAAAACAAAGCTGTATAATGTAAAGGTTTCTTTCGCCGGCGACTCAGTTTCCGGAGGAGATGCGTTTATCGGTAATCTGGATTCCGGCGCTACGGGCAGCGTTGATACGATGGTGACCGGAGCTGCTCCTACGACGGATGATGGCAAGGTTGCCGTGACGGTATCCTATGAGAATGAAGCGGGAGAGATGCGCAGCGAGGAGTATGAGACGACACTGTATGTCAATGAGCCGTTTATAGAGGAAATGCCGGATGACTTGATAGATATGAATATGGAAGATACGGAGACGACGGGACTTCCTCTCTGGGCGAAGATCGTGATTCCGTCTGTGGCTGTTCTTATCGTTGCAGGGGTGGTTCTTTTGATTCTTCGCCAAAAGAGTAAAAAGAAAAAACAGTTGGAGCTTACGATCGAGAATTTGGAAGATGAGGATTGATAAGAGGATGATTTGATGAAGCTGATAGATTTACTGAGAATGAGCAGCAGCAGTCTGTTTAAGAGAAAGGTAAGAACGATTCTTACCATACTCGGCGTGGTGATTGGCACGGCTTCCATTGTAGTAATGATTTCGCTCGGACTCGGTCTGAATAAAACATCACTCGAGCAGATTGAGCAGTTTGGCGGCTTGACGACAGTTACCGTCCGGGAAGGCGGAAATGGCGGCGTTTATTATTACGGTAATGCGGTCG
>CAZBRY010000228.1:0-3688 GCA_964494285.1 uncultured Lachnospiraceae bacterium | reverse complement strand
ATCGTCACGCGGTTCATGCAATCGTAGGTATAAGACAGGAGGCTTGTTTCTTCTGCTCCTGTGTTCCCCCTGATGGTCTGCTTCTTCTCGATCACGTTCCCGTTTGCATTGTAGCAGTACTCTACTTCTCTTGCATCCGGATAGCGGATTCTTTCGAGT
Source organism: uncultured Lachnospiraceae bacterium (assembly GCA_964494285.1). Lineage (GTDB taxonomy): Bacteria > Bacillota > Clostridia > Lachnospirales > Lachnospiraceae > JAEYFP01. The sequence continues at coordinate 3,529 of CAZBRY010000228.1, read as the reverse complement.
CTTCCTCCTGCCTCGTAGTGATAGGTCGTTTTCTGTCCGATGGCATCGGTTAGGCTCTCTCTTTTTCCAAGGGCATGGTATGTGTAGGAAACGCTGTTTCCACTTGGGTCTGTTTCCCTGATCAGCTCTCCTGCTTCGTTGTATTCTTTTGTGTACCGGTTCCCATTCGGGTCTATGATGGCCGACAGTCTGCCTTGTGCATCATAGGCATAGCGGGTGATGTTTCCTTCTGCGTCGGTAACGCTGATTTTCCTGTTTAACGCATCATAGGTATAGGATGTTCTGGTCAGTATTTCTCCTTCTGATCCTCCTTCTGTATAGAGCAGGTTCCCTGCTTTGTCATAGTTGTTTCTGATCGTGCTGACTGCATTCCTCTCTTTTCCCTCTACGCTTTCTATTCTTCCTTCGGCTTTCCCTATCGTTCCTTGGGTTTTATCTGCTTCATAGACTTTTGTCTCTGCCAACCGGTTGTCTGCATCATACAGGTACTGAATCTCTGCTCCCGTAGGCAGCGTTTCACTCGCTACATTCCACATCGCATCGTAGGTCAGCTGTACTTCCCTGCCTTCTTTGTCCCGGATTCTCTCCGGTTTGTTCAAACGGTTGTACGTTGTCTCAGTCGTGTATCCGTCATAGTCTTCTACTGTTGTTACTTTCCCGCTTTCATTGTACGTGTACCTGCGGCTCTTCCCTTCCGCATTTATTTCTTCTATGAGCAGATCCTTCTGGTTATACGCATAGCGCGTCAGATTTCCCATCGCGTCGGTTGTCCGGATGACCCGGTTTAGTTCATCGTAGGCATAGCCGGTCTTTCCTCCATATGGGTCACTGATGCTTTGGATGTTTCCTGCTTTATCGTAACTGAAATAGAGCATGCTTCCATCTGCCTGCTTGATCGCTTTTGCCTGTCCTTTTTGATTGTAGCCGATCTTCCTGACTCTTCCAAGCGCATCTTCGCTGCGGATCAGGTTCCCTTTGTTGTCGTAGCTGTTTTTTACTTTTGTGACTCCGTTTATTTTTACGCTGAGCAGGTTTCCCTTCGCGTCATAGGTCAGGTTTGTTTTTTCTCCCAGCGCGTCGATGATCTGGGATACGTTTCCCTGCTTGTCATAGGCATACCGCGTGGTGTTTCCATTGCGGTCCGTATGGCTCGTTTTCTGGTCTCTCTCGTTATAGGTATCGCTTTCTTCCCCGTTATGGTAGATCGTCCTTTTTGTCCGCATCCGCTCATCATGTTCATAGAGGATCTGGCTTTGGTTGCGTTCTCTTAAAACTACTTTTCGAGTCCCGTCTTCATACGTGTAGCTCATCTGTGTGCCATCCGGGAAATGCTGCTTCACAATCCGATTCTTTTCATCGTATTCATTCTGTACGCTTAAGGTTCCCCGTGCATTTTTGATGGCACGGATTTTTCCGTTCTCTGTGTAACGGTAGCACACCTTGTTTCCTTCTGCATCGGTGACTTCTCTTAATGTTCCGTCCACACAGAAGTATTCCATGCTTCTTCCGGTATGATCGGTAACGGTTCTTAAATACCCTTCTTTATCATAACAAAAGTGGAAGGACCGCAGGGGAACGGTACTGGTAGCTGAGCCGGGAGCTGTGGCGACGGGGGCTGAGTCGGGTGCAGTTGTGATGGTTTTGGCGACGGGCTTTCCGGCGTCATGTCCTTGGGAAGGATGTCCTGTGTCTGTTTCCTCTTCTGCCCTGCAAAGTTTTCCGTCTTCCGTATAGCTTAGACGCACGGTGTTTCCGTTTGGGTCGCTGATGGTGATCAGTTTTCCGTCCGCACGGAATTCATAGGTCTGTTTCTCTGCATCGGTGTAGAGATAGACGGGCGCGGGGACGCTTTCTCCTTCCGGCTCTTCTTCCCCTCTCTCTTTCACACGGATTTCTTCCCGTCCTGTATGGATGTCACGGTAGGTTTGATCGGTTTCTTTTTGAAAGGTCACTTCTCTTCCGTCTGCACGATACAGCACTAGCTGGCTTTCTGCTTTCTCTTCGTTCCCACTTCTCTTCAGATGGATTTCATAGCTATGGCTCCAGCCGTATCCTAAGCTCCCCTTCTGGTTGTCCAGCGCATTGTAGAAACGCGCAAACACGAGCGGAGGGATCCCTCTTAAGTGGAAGTCTTCTTTTGTATAATAAAAGTTTCCGGTTGAGAGGTTGACTGGATCGGTGCTGTAGTAGCAGGTATCTGTATAGCCTTTCAGGTAGGTCATGGCAAGCTCCATCTGCTTTTCCAGACGCAAAAGACCTTCTGTCCAAAGACCCTCACAATCCTCCAGGCGCCTCATGAACGCTTCCTCGCTTAAGTTTAAGGAGCCTTCATCGATCAGTGACATTAGATCACCGATCATCAGGCTCACTGCTCCTGCTGCAATCCCAAGGTCTTTTAACGCTCCTGCACACAGACGGTCGTAGAGCGGGATGTTTTCCATCAGCTTATCAAGCACTGCGCTTAACGCGCTTTTCATATGGTCGTAAGTTTCCGTTGTCAGTCCTGATAACAGGGCGTCAATGGCTGCCGGCAGACCCGGGTCTTTGGCTTCCTCCGGCACCGCATCGGCGGCTGCCCGTAGTTCCAATAGGATCTCCCGGATTTCTTCTGTTACGTCAATGGCGCACTCCATCAATGCGGTTGACTGCTGCTTTAACTCGTTTAGGGCGGCTTTATGAAAGACGCGGGGTTGTTCTAATCGGGGCATAGGGCGACCTCTCTTTCTTTATTCTTCTTCCGTTAGATATTTTTCCGACAGCTCCTTTATTTTTCCTTCCAGTGTGCTCAGCTGTGCTGCTTTTTCTTCACCGGTTATTTCGGCATCTGTCTCTACCATGTCTTTTTCCTGCATGTAGGCATATAGTAAAAGCTCGTCGTCTGATGTTTGCATTGCGATGTTTTCAGCTTCAATTGGATTTCTCCTTCCGATGTGTATCCAATACTCCATCAGTTTTTCGTCTCCATTCACCGGAAGCTTTTTTAAAATGTTTTCTTTCTGTTCTACGGACAGACTCTCCGTTTTTACATAGGAAATGCTTAGGATATATTTCTGGTCATAACCTAACTTCTCCATTTGAATTGCTTCCAAATCATCCACAACTTGTATATAATCTCCTTTTATGAAGGCTGCTTCGGCCTTTAGCTTTGCAGACAATACCGGTTTTTCCATAAAGCTGTAGTAGGAAATATAACTGATTCCAGCAATCAGTAATACGATGCTGATTACTATATAAAATAGCTCGGCCCTATGATTGCTTTTATTGACAAGCTGCTTATTTTCCTGAATATCTTTTGTAACCGACGTATATTCGGTTTCCAGATAATCGGTCACTTCCTCCAGCGTTTCCATGGAACGAATTGCTTTTAAAAATTTATTTTTAGAAAATAAGTCTTTGCCGCCTTCATAGTAGTCTGTAAAGCTGTATTTTCTCTGCAGGGTATATCCTATTAACGCTTTATACTCCTTGAGGAAACTGTCTGCTCGCTTTTCTTATTTCTGTAAACGGCATGCAGCCGGTCAAATCATAT
>CAZBRY010000227.1:0-3696 GCA_964494285.1 uncultured Lachnospiraceae bacterium | reverse complement strand
CAACACCATCCTCCAAAGCCGTGACAGCGGATATCATCTTGAACGTGGATCCCGGAGCCGTCATCTGCTGTGTTGCGCAATTATACATCGGACTTGATAAATCAGACATCAACTGTGCATAATAATCTGCGTCAATCGTATTGGCGAGCTTATTAGAATCGTAGCCCGGGTAGGTAACACAGGCTAACAGTTCGCCATTTGTTCCGGTAACAACACAGGAACCGGTACAGGGATCAAGCGCAAGCTGCGCAGGCGTAATTTCAATATTAGAGATCTTGTTAATCAGAAAATCATACGCCGTTTTAGCACCGGACTCCACTGCATCTTTTTCTGCAGTCGTCCCGTAAACAGCTCTCTGCTCAAATAAGATCATACAAATTTCCCTTCCAGTCAGTTCGTTATCCCGGATCATATATTTATATAGCTTTTTAGAAAAACCGTTATCACTTTTTAAATCCTCACAGATAAAATCTACTAGTTGAGAATAAACTTCCCCCGTATCGGAATATTGGCTGCTTAAATGAAAACGGGAAATATCAATCCAGTTTTTAGAAAGCGCATAAGTCAAATATTCCTTTAAACTAATCGTTTCATTTGTCGTCCATGCAATATAGGTCGGATCTTCTCTATCAATTTCGTCGTTGATGAGAATTCCCGTATTGGAAGAAGCCAGCCGTGAAACAATATAGCTTTCGTACACTTGCATTTCCGTTGTAAGCTGTTCGTATGGTGTTGAATCCGTAAGCAGCTCACCCCTCAAAGCGCCAACCGCACGCTCCTGCTTGGAAAGGAAATTGGAATATACCTGTTTTTCATAAGCATTGGCATTTATTTCACTCAATTGATTGATGTCGATGACATTATTATTGATCAAAGCGAAGTAGACATCGTCAATCGGAATCATCATCAAACTGGACTTAACCTCGGCGTTATTATATTCCTTTACATTCAAAATCTTTGAAACAAGGATACCGGCAAGCTTCTGTTCAAGCATATTATAAACTGCCTTTTGTAAATCGGCATCAATTGATAAATAAACGTCATTTCCCGCCTTCGGCTCGACATGGGAAGCTGTCTCAATCACCTTGCCGACATTGTCCACATAAATAACATCTTTTCCCTTCGTGCCCTGTAAATATTCTTCCATTGTCTTTTCGATGCCGGCCTTTCCTACCATGTCGTTCATCGTATACTCATGTTTGGAGGCGGCGAGACTTTCCAAATCATCCGTTGAGGCGTTTCCGGTATAACCAAGAATGGAAGAAAAGTATTTTGCATCATTATATTTCCGAAGCGTATCCTCCTCAATATCAACACCCTGCAGCGTATCTTTGTTTTCCATAATAACCGCGACCGTCTCTTCGCTGACGTCCGAGGCAATGACTGTAGAGAGATACTTTTGGTAATTATTCATGCTCATCGCATAGCGTATCGTAATAATCTGCAAAATTTCCTCATCCGTGTAGCCTTCCCCCTCTACAAAGACGGTTTTTGTCTCTTGCTTTGTTTTTTTACCAACTTCATATTTTTCCGAACCTGCAAGATAGGAAACGACCTGTTCTGGCGTCGCGTTGCGCTCCGATGTTTTTAAGTCATCAATTTTCGCATGCCCATATACATCGGCTAAAAAACGTAGCAGCTTCGTATCAGACACGGTATATTCATACTTTCCATACTCATTTAAAACGATGTTAAAGTTATTTAACACCTTATCCCCACAATCTTCAATGAGATGAACGGTGCGAAGAATCGTATGATTCATTTCTTCATTTTTCGTGCTGCCGGATTCATAGTTGTCTTCAATCGTCACAGAATAGGCCAGCTCATTGTATGCAAGCAGATTGCCGTCCTTGTCATAAATGTTGCCACGCGCACTTTTTAGCGTCGTCTCTTTTTTAATCGTTAGTGTGAAATTATTCAGATAATCCTCGCCATTAATAATTTGTAAGATAAACAGCTTTTGTATTAGAATTGCAAATAGCACAATGAATACAATGATTAATACAAAAAATCTAGAAAATATTACATTTTTCAGCCAGTCCCTTATATCGTTCAGCAAACGCTATGCACTCCTTTTCTCTCTCAATTCCAGCCACTCGTTTACCCACAGAATGGTCTTATAGACAATTAGCGTCACAAGAATCGTATATACGATTTCCGGTAAAATAACATGTACAAAATAGTAGCCAAGATTCAGCTTTCCTCGTAGTAAAAACAAAAAAATATAACAAAGAAAGCAATATAACAATTCGCTGGCCGTAATCAAAATCATCGGCAGTTTGATATCCTCCGGATAAAAAATACTTCTGAAAAATCCGTTTAAATAACCAATGCACATATAAACAAGCGCGTAAAACCCAAGAATGTCCCCGTAGAAGACATCTAAAATCAAACCGGCCAGAAAGCCAATTGCCATCCCCTCCTTTTTTCCGCACATGAAGCCGAATGAAGAGGTGATGATAATTAATATATTAGGAACGATGCCGCCAAGCGATATACTTTGAAAAAAAGTACACTGTAGCAAATATCCGATAACAACCATTAAGACGATGATAGCTTTTCTGAGCATATGCATTTAACCCGCTTTCCAATAGCACTCTAATTCTTCTGCTGTTTCAGCTCCTTAATAACAAGCACGGTATCCAAATGCTTAAAATCCACAATAGGAGTGATGTAACCTGATTTTGTCAGGTTGTTTGCATCTTTGTTAATCTGTGTAATATAGCCAACCGAAATTCCCGGAAGGTATCTGTTGCTAATGCGGGAGGTCACGACCAGGTCGCCTTGCACAACCGCATCCTCGTTATCAATCAGTTGGGAGAACCGAATATAACCTTCGTTCATCAGTTCCAGGTCACCCGTCACAATCAGACGATCCGAGGTTGACAGTACCATACCGCTCAAATTGGAATTGTCATCGATGATCGATTTGACCGTCGCCCAATTGGGTCCCGCCTCTGTGACAATGCCGACAAGCCCTCCGCCAGCCATAACGTTCATGTCTACATCAATCCCGTCATTTTTCCCTTTATCAATTAAAAAAGAACTGAACCAGTTCCCGGCATCCTTTCCGATCACTCTCGCACCGACCTTATCGTAGCCGGAATACTGCTCGTCCAACGCAAACAACTGCCTCAACTCCGAAAGCTCATATTTATCCTGTTTCAGTTCATTTACCTGAATCGCCAAATCCGCGACCTGCGTTTTCAACTCCTCGTTTTCCTTTGCAAGCTCGTCCATCCGTTTAATGCTGTCCGAACGACTTGTCAGCCAAAGACCGGCCCGGGAGATTCCTTTTTGAAACGGAACGATCGTATAGCCCGCAACCGTTTCCAACGGTCCGCTGATCACATCTGTCGTAAACGATAGAATCATCATCGCAATACAGACAATGGTCAGCGCCAACAGGACGTATTTACTTGGAATAGAAATTTTTGTTCTATTAGAGCGGTTCCTTGCCATGAATCCTTCCCCTTAGTTTGTGAAATCCTGCATCGAGTAAGCCACCGAGTGAAAATGCTCATTTTTTATTACCTGAGAAAGACCATAGGCAACACTTTCTTCCCCATTTGATGAAAAATTCACCTTCAGCCCGGTGCTTCTGCCAATCAGCTCATGTAGATTGCCGATTCCTGCGGAACCCCCTGTTAGGAAGATGCCCTTTTTATAAATATCCGCGCCAAGCTCCGGCGGAGT
>CAZBRY010000226.1:2661-3716 GCA_964494285.1 uncultured Lachnospiraceae bacterium | reverse complement strand
AATCAATATTTTAGTAATCGGTTATTCTGATGAACAACCAGCCAACCCAGAGCGTCACGCAACTCAACGTATTCCATTATCTGAATTAGTCTCATATGAGAAATTATCATAATTTGACGGATGCAATGTAACTCAACTTAAATAATAACAATGTCTTTTAATGACAATAGAAAAATAGCGACTCACTTTATAAGATAAGTCGCTATTTTTCAACTTAGCAATATACTATTTCTTTCAGTACAATCTCCTCCGCAGCATTTCTCAAATTATTCATAAGTCCCCCCATTTCATCTGGTCGGTTGCCTTTAACTGCTCCGTTACCACTCCACTTCTGATACTATCTTGCCCCTATGTCATTCTTTTTATGATGCACGATATGTTTATTCTGCTCCTTAGCTTTCTGTTGCTTCTGCTGTTTATCTCCACCGACTTCCCTTACCTTCTGCAAGGTGTCAATGATTATAAGCCTTGCATCTGTGTGCTCCTTTACAAACCTGTTAAGCTGTTCTTCCAGTCCCTCATTTAACAAAGTTTTAAAAAGCTTCATTTTCCTATAGCTTATTATACTTTGATTTATTTCCATAAGCTTTCTTCACCGGATACTTTTGATTATTTATCCTTATTTTATCTTGAACAATCTGATCTATGTCTAACCCGCAAGTATCTGCCATGAGTACACAGTAATTGAGCACATCTGCTAATTCTTCCTTTATCTTATCCATTTTATCTTCGCAAACAGTATCCGCACCACTCCACTGAAACACTTCAAGAAGTTCAGCCGCTTCTAATGAAATTGAAATAGCTAAATCCTTAGGATTATGAAATTGTTTCCAGTTTCTATCATCTCGAAACTTTATTATTTGATTTATTGTTTCTTGTGTCATTTTTTAAGCCTTTCTTTTAGATAATTACTAAGTTCTTTATCTTCACAATATACATAGCAACCTTTCATACCCCTTGTCATCAATGTTCTGTATGTATTCTTAATAATCTCATCTGCTACTTTTTCTGCTTCTGCAAGGTTTTCTTTGTACATCTTTCTAATGCCTTTTAGC
>CAZBRY010000226.1:0-2651 GCA_964494285.1 uncultured Lachnospiraceae bacterium | reverse complement strand
AGCGACTGATCCGTGCGTGCTCTTTTTGTAAAATCTGTAATCACTTTTCCGTCTCTATATCTAAGATCATTTCCTATAATTACACCAACATAATCAAATTCTAAGCCCTGTGAAGTATGAATACAGCCAACTTCATTTACAGAAGTATCATCAATTGCATATGTCGAACTATTTCCCAGATTCCAACTCATCTCAAAATCACCGATTTTTACATCATGAACATCTGTGTTATTTTTTCCTTCTTTAATCCAGTTCCAACAATAGCCAGCTAATAGTCTTGCATGATTTGGAGCCTTATTTTTCTCTAAAACAATATTGTATACTTCACTCGGTGAATCGCAAATCCTAATATCATAATCAATATCATCCATTTCATAATTTGCAGTTTGCCTAATATCTAAAACATCATCTAACCAAGCTAGATATCCATCCGAACCATTACATCTAAACTGGGAAACCAGCTCCATTCTACATACTTCTGATTGTTCTTTCTCCGCCCACCTCTCAATTTCTGCTACGCTTCCTATATCACTCAATGTAACCCGTTGACTTTCATCAATGAAAAATACACTACACTTTGCAGCATAGATAATTTCTTTTATCTGATTTTCACCCATATTTTGAAACATTCCTGATTTTGCATTTAAACGGTGTGCCTCATCTACCAATATGGTATCTACAATATTTTCTTCTGCTTCCGTATAAATACCCGATCCCTTAAACATATTATCAACCGAGCTTTTTTTCATTACCCCTTTCAATTTTTGCAAATACGCATTTCTTGGAGCACTATTTTTTGACACATACTGAACAAACTGCCCGTCTCCGGTCAAATCTGCCAAAAGATTAATTGCAACTACTGTCTTACCTGTTCCGGGTCCTCCCTGAACGATAATCGTTCTTTTCTTATTATCTTTGCAAGACTGCTTTGACAACTTCATAATGTTCTCATAAACAACCTTCTGTTCATCAAGCATTACAAATTCCTGATTGCCCTTCAACATACTGGCAATGGAATTCTGCAGACTTTTGGACGGTCTTATCTTCCCTCTGTCTACCAGATACAATACTTCTTTATTATCACCGGTAACAACTGATTTTTTAATAAAATCACGCAGTTTCGATACCTCACCTCTTGTAAACGCAGGTGCTTCTTCAAGGTATGTCTGATAATGAGGATTGTCAAGTGGATCATTATCTGTTCTTCTGTAATTATGAAGGTATACACATGGATGAATTTCAATATGATTATCCTGTACAGACTGGTTATAATCACGTATTAACATAGAATATGACCATGCCTGATAAGATGGATGAACAACTTCCCTCACTGCATTACCCGTATATGTCTCCACCATTGCATCCTTCTCTAATACAGGTTCTATTTTGTCCCACTGTTTTAATTCAATAATGATAACATTGGGATTTTCATTTTTATCATATCCTGTCACAATGAAATCCACTCGTTTCGATGTCTGTGGAATATTATACTCAATAGCTATTCCTGAATCATCAGGTATATCTTTATCATTGAGCACCTTGTACATATATTCCAACGAATTTTCCCATGATCTGAACTCATTTTTTGCAGTATGACGCTTCATCTTAGTATATATATTATTTTCAATTGTAAGTGCAATTGTATCGTTTTCTACACTAGTTAAAAAATCTGTTTTTACTCCATCATATACAATCATACTCTTCTCCTACAGTCTCTTACAAATGCTAATTTTACCTTAACATCTTCTAAGTCAGCGTTTCAATTATTATATGTTTTTATTATACCTATAATTTTAAACTTATCGAAAATTCATTGACAGCATTCACTTATTTGACTATAATAATATTGAACCACTGAACCCGCAGATGCGATGTAGGTGGTGTTTTTATTTTGGATATATTACTAAACCATATGTATTAGATTCATTTGCTTTCAGGTTCAAACGACCTGAATTTTTTAATGTTGCCATAACCCTTTTGACAAATACTTCATCTATAACATTTCCAACACGCTTTGGTAATTCTTCATGCCTGAATTCTGTTTTAAAATATAAATGCACAAAAAATGATACAAAATCACATATCTGAATAAAGTAAGATTCTTTTGAATTTTTTTCCAATATATCTTCAATCATATTCGTAATAGGTTGATTTACAAAACCATATGAATACTTCGACTGAATCGGATTAAATGCACGAATGGCTCTTGCCGTCTTTCTCATTGGTGCAATTCTTCCTTCATCCGTAATAATCAAATAATTCCACTGTCCATCACTATCATTTTCTATTCGCTGAATATTGTACTTTAATGCATTTTCCAAAATATGATAATTGCCATCCTTAAATTTTGTCTTGTCAATAATTACATTAACTATTTTTAAATCCATATCTGCAATCGTTAATGTAAAAGCCTTAAGTATCTCCTGTTTTACTTCCTTTGACCATTTGTAATTACGATAAGGATTTTTATCTGTCAAAAAATGTTTTGTATGCATTTCCTCTGTTACATGAAATCCATACTTATCTCGCAATTCTTTTCTAAGACCTCTCATAAGGTTGAAATTTTTCTGCCAACTTTCTGCAGGCATATATAAACTCAATGTCATGATGCCGGGGTCAAAAGCCCCGCGTATAGCACCTTGAAAATTTAA
>CAZBRY010000225.1:0-3825 GCA_964494285.1 uncultured Lachnospiraceae bacterium | reverse complement strand
GGTTCCCATTTGGTATACGGTTATCATCCAGACATTGCATGGCTTGAATAATGAGCCGGTTCGCTACTTAGGAACACTTCAGAACGTCAATACCGAAATGGAAATCAAAGCGGAGATGGAATATCGCGCGGAGTATGATTCCCTCACGGGCTTATATAACAGCGATACTTTTTATATAAAGGCAAAGGAACTGCTTCATTTAAAGCCCAAGGAGCAGTTCGCGATCCTCTCAGTTGATATTGATAAATTCCGCCTGATTAATGACCGGTATGGTATCGAAATCGGCAATCGATGTCTGACGATAATTGGAAAATCCATTCGTGAAATAGCACCGCAGGAAAGCATTGCAAAGCGTTATCAGGGAGATGTGTTTAGTGTGTTGATGAACTATCAGACCGAGCAGGAGCTGTTGAATTATATGTCGGTACTTTCGGCAAAGCTGCGGGATAACGATTCGGTGCCGACGGGTGTTTCTCTTGTATATGGCATTTATAAGGTGGTTGACAGGGAACTGCCTGTCCGTCTAATGTGTGACCGAGCAAGGATTGTTAAAAAGCAGGTAAAGGGAAGCATCCTGACCAATTATGCGGTTTATGATGATATTATCCGCTTGAAATTTATGGAACAGGCAGAAATTGAAGAGGAAATGCAAAAGGCTCTGTTGAACCGGGAGTTTGTAATGTATTTACAGCCGCAGATCCGGATAGAAGATCACAGCGTCTATGGTGCAGAAGCTTTGGTGAGATGGAACCATCCGACGAGAGGTCTGCTTGTCCCTGCACAGTTTTTGCCGTTGTTTGAGAGTAATGGCTTTATCACGCAGCTGGATGTGTATATTTGGGAGGAAGCCTGTCGGTATTTGGCGGAGCTGATCAAACGGGACACTGTTTTTCCGGTTTCGGTCAATATTTCCCGTGCACATATCGGCAATATGGACCTGTCGGACATTTTGGGAGGGCTCGTAGAAAAATATCAGCTGCCTCCGCATCTTTTAGAACTGGAGATTACGGAAAATCTATTTATGGACGACGTAACGCAGTTGTTTGAGCAAATGACAAATCTAAAAAAGCGTGGCTTCAAAATTTTGATGGATGATTTCGGCTCCGGTTATTCGTCGCTGAATATACTTAGAAAAGCGCCGGTAGATACATTGAAAATTGACAGGTTCTTCCTGGATGAAATTATGTCAACTGATCGTGGAAGGATTATTGTCGAAGCCTCTGTCCGCATGGCAAAGCAGCTTGGTCTGCTGACCGTTGCCGAGGGCGTAGAAACGATCGAGCAATTACGTTTCTTAGAGGGTATTGGCTGTGATATTGCGCAAGGCTTTTACTTTTCAAAACCAATTCCTGTGGAGCAGTTTGAAATCTTCCTATCTGAAAATAAATAGGAAAGGCACTTCGAATTGTCCGATTTCATAGAATGTAATAAGTATTCTTGAATCGGCTTTGAGGTGCTCTGTTGAAGGCTTTTAAAAAACCGTTGTCTTTTGAAGAAGAGAGTTATTACATAGAGAAGTACCGCCAGGGAGATATGGCGGCAAAAGACATTTTGATTGAACGAAATCTGCGTTTGGTTGCGCATGTTGTTAAAAAATATCAGTGTTCCGGCGAAGAGATGGAGGATTTGATTTCAATCGGTACAATTGGGCTGATCAAGGCAGTATTGACATTTGATGAGACAAAGGGAAGCCGGCTTGTGACTTATGCGGCAAGGTGTATTGATAACGAGCTGCTGATGATGTTTCGGACAAAGAAGAAAAGTAGCCGGGACGTTTCCATATATGAGCCGATTGGGACAGATAAGGAGGGAAATGAAATCAGCTTGCTGGATGTCATAGAAGGAGCGAACGATGACATCGCAGATAAGATGGACATTGCTCAGAACATAAAGCGGCTCTATGATTTCGTGGAGGAAGTGTTAACAGAACGGGAAAAAGAAATTATTATCCTGCGTTATGGACTGACCGGGGGAGAGGAGGTTACGCAGCGGGAAATCGGCAGCATGCTCGGTATTTCCAGAAGCTATGTATCGAGAATCGAAAAGAGAGCATTGGGAAAATTAAGAGAGGCATTTGAAAAATGAATAAGGGAAAAGTAATCTTATTAGGAATAGTTGCAGCCGGAGTACTGCTTATCTTGACTGAGACGGTTGTTTTACTGAATTATAAGGGGCTGTACGAATCAGCAAGCAAGCAGCTTGCGTTAGGAAAAAACGAGTCTGAATCTGCAAATGAACTATTTGATACCGCGCAGGCAGTCGAGCAGATTATTGAGAAATATTATCTGTATGATATTGATACGGAGGCGGTGAAAGACGGGTTTTTAACAGGGATGCTCTGGGGTCTTGGCGATCCATATTCGGCCTTTTATAACGCACGGGATTACGAATCTCTGACGATTCAGGCAACGGGAGAATATTCGGGAGTCGGTGCCGTTATTACAGAGCGGGAGGATGGTACGGTATCGGTCGTAAAGGTTTATTCAGATAGTCCGGGCGCCGAGGCCGGCATACAGCCGGCGGATATTTTTTATGAGATTGATGGAGAAAATGTGGTCGGTGAGGATTCCGCAACGATTGCAGCGAGACTGAAAGGAGAGGCAGGGACTTCCGTGGGAGTGAAGGTATACCGTGCAAGTCTGGAGGAATATGTCTCTTTTTCAATGATTCGCAAACAGATTGAAATCCCCTCCGTTTCCTGGAAAATAACGGAGGATCAAATCGGAGTCATGAAAATAGAGTCGTGGGACTTGGCGACAGTCAATCAATTCAAGAGTGCAATGGAGGACTTGGAGAGTCAAGGCATGAAGGGCCTTGTCATTGATGTGCGCGACAATCCCGGCGGACTTGTTGCTTCTGCAGCAAGCATTTTGGATTATTTTGTTCCGGATGGCGATAAGCTTGTATACACAGTTGATAAATATGAGAGAATGGAATATTATGAAGCAAAGGACGGTAAGGATGTGAATGTTCCGCTTGCCGTGTTAATCAATGGAAATTCAGCGTCGGCCTCGGAGATATTTGCAGGTGGAATCAAGGATTATGAGGCGGGGATGCTGATAGGAGAAAAGAGCTACGGAAAAGGCATCGTGCAGCAAGTGATCCCGATTAGCGAGACGGAGGCGGTAAAGTTGACGATTGCGGAATACCATTTGCCAAACGGCGAAAGCATTCATCAAAAGGGTATCGAACCGGATGTGGAGGTTTTGTTAAGCGATGAGGCTCGGCTAAAGACAGAGTTGCCGGAAGAAGAGGATTTACAGTTGCAAAAAGGATTAGAAATAATAAAGAGTCAACTAAATTAGACAAAAGTGGGAGAAATGAGAGATGTTATTTATTAAAACAAAAGATTTAAAAGTTGGGATGCGTCTGGCAAAGCCGATTTACAACAACAAAGGTGTACTGCTTTACGAAAGGGATTCCAAATTGACCTATCAGGGAATTGAATCTGTTCAAAATTTTGGGCTGATCGGTATTTACATATTGGAGCCTGCGGAACCCCTGCCACCGATGACGGAAGATGACATTGAGTTTGAGCGATTTCAGACTGTTTCCGTATTTGCAATCCGGGATGAACTGCAGAATATGCTAGTAAAAGGGAAGCAGGTCAAGCTGTTCAGCTTTGCCGAGGGCATCATCAAGGCCTACGGCAGGCTTGACAGGAAAATTAATTTTGTACAGAATTTGAGAAGCAACGAAGACTTTGTGTATAAGCATGCATTAAATGTGGCAATGCTGTGCGCTATGATGTCGCGTCATATGAATATGCGCTATGAAGAGCAGCGGGAAACGGTCACTGCCGCACTTGTGCACGATATCGGAAAA
>CAZBRY010000224.1:0-3860 GCA_964494285.1 uncultured Lachnospiraceae bacterium | reverse complement strand
GAGAGGAGCTACGGGCAGTATCTGGCGGATTACGAGGATGCTTACTGGAATCGGGATAATACCGTTCTTAAAGCGAATGTCTACATGACTGTGGGCGCCGATGAGGATACTTATTTTGTCCGTCCGTTCAAAAACTTTGTCAAGCGGCTGGAAAAGAGGAATTACGACGGTCTGAATGTGACTTCAAAGGTCTATGAGGGCAAGGAGCACTATACGGTTTGGGTGCCGACGTTGTTGGAGGGGCTGACGCTGTACCTTTCGGAATAATAAACATATTCAAAGAACCGCATGTCGGACGAAACAAAAGAAAAATAACCCGGGCGGGTAGAAGCAGATTTTTAGTATACAAGATCGGGTCAATTGTGATATACTCATAGACAAGCGCAAATAGACAGGGGATGCTGTCTATTTGCGTTATATTTACGAAGGAAATTGGAGAAATCATGCGATGAGCAGACGAAAAAGAATGGCGGGAAGGGCGCTCAAAGCGGCGTTTCCATATACAATCCCAATTTTTGCGGGCTTTTGGTTTTTAGGGCTGACATACGGTATTTATATGCATGCGTCGGGCTTCAGCTTTTTATATCCGATGTTTATGAGCGCGCTGGTCTTGGGCGGTTCCCTGGAATTTGTCGCGGTGAACCTGCTTTTGGGCGCATTCAACCCGCTGCAGGCGCTCACGATGGCGCTGATGATTCAGGCGCGCCATCTGTTTTACGGAATTTCCATGCTCGATAAATTCAAGTATACGGGCTGGAAAAAACCGTATTTGATTTTCGGCATGTGCGATGAGAGCTTTTCGATTAATTATACGGCTGAAATACCGGCGGGCGTCGATAAGGGCTGGTTTATGTTCTGGGTGACGGCGCTTAACCATTTTTATTGGTTTTTTGGTTCAACGCTGGGAGGCTTATTAGGCCAGTTTTTAAAATTCAACACGGAGGGCTTGGAATTTGTCATGACGGCGATGTTTACCGTGATTTTCCTCGAGCAGTGGCTGAAGGAGAAAAAGCATTTTACAGCGCTGATTGGACTTGGCTGCGCGCTGCTCTGCCTGATTTTGTTTGATTCGGACGACTTTATGATCCCGACGATGGTCGCGATACTCGGATTTTTGACTGTCTTAAGGAAACCGATTGAAAGGGCAGGTGGGCTGGCATGACGACGATGACATTGACGCAGCAGATCATCACGATTGCGGTCTGCATTTTAGGGACGATGCTGACTCGGTTTCTCCCGTTTTTCATCTTTTCAGAAAAAAAACCGGCGCCGCAATATATCCAATATCTCGGAAAGGCGCTGCCCGCCGCGATTTTTGGTATGCTGATCATTTATTGCTTAAAGGACGTCAGCGTATTGACGGGCACACATGCCGTTCCGGAGCTGATTTCGATTGGGGTCGTTGTCGTGCTGCATTTTTGGAGAAGGCAGATGCTTTTATCCATCGCGGGCGGAACTGTGTGCTATATGCTGCTGATACAATTTTTCTTTTAAACAAAACAGGAAAGGGGTATTCGATGGAAAATGCAATCGAAATAAAGGGACTTAATAAAAAATATCGGGATTTCTCGCTTGCGGACATTAATTTCAGTCTGCCGGAGGGAAGCATTCTAGGGCTTGTCGGAGAAAACGGCGCAGGAAAAAGTACGACGATCAATCTGATCATGAACGCGATTTCCCGTGACAGCGGTACGATTACCGTGCTTGGAACCGATAATCAGTCAAAGGATTTTTTACGGGTAAAGGAGGACATCGGCGTCGTCCTGGATGAAGCCTATTTCCCGCCTGTTATTTCCGCGGCAAATGTCAATTCCATTATGAAATATACCTATCAGAACTGGAACGAGCAGGAATATTTCTCTTATTTGAAAAAATTTGAACTGCCTGAGAAAAAGATGTTCAAGGACTATTCCAGAGGAATGAAAATGAAGCTGGCAATTGCTGCCGCGCTGTCCCATGGCTCAAGACTTTTGATATTGGATGAGGCGACGAGCGGACTCGATCCGATCGTTCGCGAGGAGATACTGGATATTTTCAAAGAGTTTGCCGCCAAGGGGGATCGTTCGATTTTGTTATCCTCCCATATCGTCAGCGATCTGGAAAAGCTTTGCGACTACATCGCGTTTATTCATAAAGGAAAGCTTATGTTCTGCGAGAAAAAGGAAAAGCTGCTCAAGGATTACGAACTGCTGGGGCATACGACGCTTGAGGAAATCATACTGTTTCTGGCAAAGAAAGGAGAATAGCATGAAGGCATTATTAATCAAGGACTTTTACACATTGATCAAGCAGATGAAGCTTTTTATTATCCTGATTCTGGTATTTGCCATCATGCCCGGCACCTCTGTGACCGCTTTTGCGATCGTTTACTCGGCGATGATTCCGATAACGGCGATCGCGTATGACGAAAACTGCAAATGGGATCGGTTTGCGGCGATGATGCCCTATTCCCCCAAAAGCCTTGTGTTTGAAAAATATGTATTTGGCTATATTATGACCGCTTTTGCGACGCTTATTTCCGCGCTTTCAGAGTTGATTACAAGACTTGTGACCAAAGAAGGGTTTGGTATTGAAAATCTGGTCATCCTCGCAGCGTTCGTCTGTGTCGCGCTGATTATGCAGGCGCTGAATCTGCCTTTTATTTATAAGCTCGGCGTAGAAAAGGGCCGTTTTGTTTATCTGGCATTTTTTGTTCTCGTGTTTGCTGTTTTCGGATTGTTTGAAATAGATATGATGCCCGTTATCGGCACGCTGCCCAATATCCAAATCAGCATCGTGCTTCTGGCGGTTGCGCTTTTTGCCGTGACGATTGCCTGCAATGTCGGCTCCGTCCTTTTGTCTGTGCGGTTTTATACGAAGAGGAACCGCAGCTGATCACATACCAGGGAGGAAACAACTTTTGAGTGCGGTAACGATTTTACTTTTGGCGATCGGTCTTGCGATGGACGCGTTTGCGGTAGCGATCTGCAAAGGGCTTGCAATGCGGAAGATCACGGTGAAAAAATGCCTGATCGTCGGTGCGTGGTTCGGCGTCTTTCAGGCGTTGATGCCGTTTATCGGCTATTTTTTAGGTACCCGGTTTGAACGGCTTATTTTGTCCGTGGCGCCGTGGATTGCATTTGTGCTGCTCGGCCTTATCGGAGTGATGATGATCAGGGAAGCCTGGAGTGGAAAAGAGGAATGCGGTTGCGAGTGCGGTCCGCAGGAGGATGAGAGCGCCGTGCTGTCCATAAAGGAAATGTTTACGCTGGCCGTAGCGACGAGCATCGATGCGATGGCGGTAGGAGTAACGTTTGCGTGCGTGCCTGTTTCCATTTTGCAGGAGGCCTCTCAACTGAAAAATACGCTGTTGGCTTGCGGAACGATCGGCGTGATCACATGTATGATTTCGATGCTCGGCGTAAAAATCGGCAACGTGTTCGGCACGAAATATCAAAGGCATGCGGAGCTTTCCGGCGGAATTCTGCTCGCGCTGATGGGGGTCAAGACGCTGATCGAAGGGCTGCTTGGATAGTTACAGGGAAAATGGATAATCCCGCAATGGGATATGGTACGGCCGCGGCGAAGCGGCTGTAAGGGCGGCGAAAGGACTGCAGGTATATGCATGAGGTCATGGCGAAGGGAATATTATCGGCGCAAAACGGGATGAATGTCTATCGCGGCTGTCAGCATGGATGCATCTACTGCGATTCCAGAAGTGCCTGTTATCAGATGAAGCACGCTTTTGAGGATATCGAGGTCAAGAAAAACGCGCCCGAGCTGTTGGAGGATGCGCTCAAGCGCAAGCGCAAAAAATGCATGCTGGCGACAGGCTCCATGACCGATCCGTACATTCCGCCGGAAACGGAGCTTGGCCATGT
>CAZBRY010000223.1:0-3862 GCA_964494285.1 uncultured Lachnospiraceae bacterium | reverse complement strand
ACTGTCATCCAAGGCTTCGTGGGTTCATCTTCCGGTTCAAACCATTCCGGCTCAAACAGATGCAGCCCATAGCCCTGCTTCACAAGCCCCTTTAGAAGCTGTGTGATACGCTTTTTGCACATCCCCGGATTCGAATGGGGAATCGTCATCGCATCCTGTGCCGTATCCCGGTAACCAAGCCCGGTTCTTCCTCCCACTTCAATAAACGAAGCAAAACGTGAGAACATGACGTTGATTTCCGCCTGATAAAGCGTCCATGTATTGATCAGTGTGTTCATGCCCTCGTTCGGCGTGCGGATCTGAAGCTTGTTCTGCTTTTCTTCCCAATAATTCTTTAGTTCATCATAAGCGGCATCCACGACGCTAGTCCTGCTAAACTTTTCCTTGACTTCTCTGCCCTTCTGCCGATTTCCTTCTCCGAGCATAAAGATGATCCGCGCCTCTTCACCGGGTTTCAGCGTAAGCTTCTTCATAAGAGAACCGCAATGGTTGTTGCCCTTTTCCAACGAGCCGCTGCATTCGCCCTTTTCCACTGTGATCGGATTGCTCTCCGTCCGATACGCTCCAAGAAAGCTGTCCCGCAGACTGTCGAAACCATCCGGCTCCCCATTGCATGCAAAATATTGAAACCCAAACTCTTCATAGAATAAATCATGTTCGATGATGCCGTCCTCATAATCGCTTCCGGCACAATACATACTCATCTGAAAATTCTGGTTATCGATCATAATATGGTGGAAGGAAAACTCACAATAGGAAAAGACGCGCAGGCTGCGCTCCGCTTTTCCCGTGTTTTTTATTTTCACATCCCAAAGCTCAACATTTTCATTCAGCGGCACCGACAATGTCTGGGAAGCCTGAATATGCTTATAATCGCACTCATAAACCGTATACGAAAGGCCATGGCGACAGCGGTACGCCGCCTGATCCAGCGGCTTTCCGACAGGCTGCCAGGAAATGCTCCAATAATTGTCGTCCTCATCGTCCCGGATATACACATAATGCCCTGGTCGATCCATCGGAACACCGTTGCCGCGAAAACGCGTAATACGGTGATATTCCGGGGATTTATAAAATAAATATCCACCTGCCGTATGGTTTACGACGGCGCACATATCCTGTAATCCCAAGTAATTCGTCCACGACGTCGGCAAATCCACCCTGTCAATCACATACTCCCTTTTTTCATTATCAAAATGCCCATATTTCATCCCATTCTCCATTCTGCCACAAAAAAACACAGCTATCGCACATGTCAGATTCCCTTTATACACAAAGTATAACAGATTCCTCTTTCCATGATAAGTGCAATAGCTGTGAATATTTGACTGATTTTGCCCTGCCTTTTGTTTATCCCTGAAACGGTGCCATATCCAGGCGAATATAATACCCCCTTACCCGATGGCATACGGGACACAATGACGGCACTTCTGTTCCCTGAAAAATATGTCCGCAGTTCAAACACGTCCAAGTGGTGCTGATTGGGGAGGTGAAGAGCCTGTCGGTTTCCATCAGCTCCGCAAACTTCCCAAACCGATCTCCATGATATCGTTCAATTTCTGCCACCATTCGAAATGAATAGGCAATGTCCGGAAATCCCTCATCCTCCGCAATCTGACCGTAACCAGAGTAAATCATATCATACTCCTCATACTCTGTGTACTGTGCCATCCTTAAGAGTTCCGGTACTGAAAGGGAAATATTGACCGGAAAGCTGCCGTCAACCGGCATCATTTCACCGGAAAATCCCGCTAAATAATTGTAAAATAATCGCGCATGCTCTCCTTCCTGATCCGCCGTATATTGAAACAGATATGCAATTACCGGAAGGAATTCATTTGCCGCTATTTCCGCATCAAACGTATACCGGCTTCTCGCCTGACTTTCTAACGCAAATGCCCTCATCAGATTCAAACTCGTCTCGCTCGTTTTAAAGTCAACTGCCATCTTGACCTCCTGCAATCCCGCAAATTAATCTGCTGATCTACCATTAGTATAGATTATTTTTTGCAATCTGACACTGATTTTTCACTCGTCTAAGTTCGTCTGACTGCCGGAGTCACCATCCTGTCCTCGCGTGCCGCCTCTCTGTGCGCCGTCGGGGCCGCCTCTCTGTGCGCCGTCGGGGCCGCCTCCCGGTCCGCCAAATTGACCGTTTGGCTGCTGCATTGTGCTGTTTCCTGGCCCACCCCTACCGGATCCGACACCATAAAGAAGTCCCTCCATTGTAATTTCCTGTGTTTCCTCGCCCATTGTCATCGTATAGCTGCCATCTGCCGCAATTTCCGGAACACTGATCACAACAGAAGCATATTCCTTAATCGGCATAAAGCGAAGCAGCTCCGTCCCATTTGCATCTGTCAGCACCACAGCACCATTTTGTGTTGCAGAGGCTGTTACAACAATCGATCCCTGCGTTGAGCTGTCTGAAAAATTCATCGCCATACCGCTCGCACCCGCCGCAGCAAAAACCCCGCCCGTAATTTCTCCGACTCCATTGTAATCGAGCGCGCCGTTCCCGTTGTTTGTCGGTCCCGATACGTAGGTCTCTCCTCCAGACACATACAGTGCACCATTGGAGTCAATGCCATCTCCGCCCGCATCGATTGTAATCGTTCCACCTGCAATACGGATATAAGACTCGAAAGTACCATCCTGTATGCCCGAATCTCCACTGCTGTCCTGCATGCCCAAGCCGTCGTTGACACCTTGCATGCCCGAGCCGTCGTTGCCGCCCGCAGCGTTCAAGCCATCATCCGAAACAGCTACGTTGATCGTGCCGCCATTGATATCGATCGTCATTCCTTCGATACCCTCGTATCCGTCCGAAATTGTAATCGTACCGCCTTCGATTGTCACATTGTGCTCGGCATGAATGCCGTCATCCGCCGCATTGACCGTCAACTCACCGTCAGCAATATAGACAAATCCTTTATCTGCATCTTCGCTGTTATCACTGTGAATACCGTCATTACCTGCCGTGATCGTATAAGCTCCCGCTGCGATCCGAACGCTATCCTTCCCTTCCAGTCCGTGGCCTCCCACATTTACAATGTAACTGCCTCCCGTTAATACAAGATCATCCTTCGAAGTGATACCATTTCCCGAATCGGTCGTAACCTGCAGGCTTCCGTTTCCATTCAGCGTCAAATCCGCCTTCGAAAAAATGACCGCATCAATTTTGTCATCTGCCTCCTCAGCTTCCGCAAAGGTTCCTGATATGGCAAGTATACTCGTTGTTCCATCGGTAAGCGTAAGAAAAACCTTATCTGCCTGCTTAATGTATACCGGAGCAGAATCAGCGTTACCAATTTCTACATTGTTAAAAACAAGATGTATTTTTGCGCTCTCGTCCGCATCTATCATCAACTGTCCATCCGATAAACTACCGCTCACGACATAGGTGCCTTCCTCTGTAATTGTCGCTGTCATGCTTTCCACACTTACGCCATTCCCGGCCTCAATGCCGCTGTCAGACAGCACGATACCGACACTCTCACTTTCCTCATAATCCGTTTCATAATCTCTGTCCGTAAACATTTTATCCCCATCGGCTGTGCTTTCTAATTCGGATGTCTGCGTGCCGTCCTGATTTTCTTTTGCCTCTTCCACAGAACCACCCTGCGCGGCCACGGCTCCATTTGACGCACAGCCGTACAGCAGACTACTTGTAAGTACAATGCTCATTGCTATTCCCATCCATTTTCTTTTCATGTCTTCCTCCTACAATTCCTCCGGCGTCCCGGCCTGTTTTGCCATCACGATTTCCAGATTTCCGTTACGGCATCTTAATTCATCAATCATTTGTTTTTCTTCCTCTGTATCTTTAAGCGTGACGGCATAGGTCAGCCTGAACAGGCTT
>CAZBRY010000222.1:0-3872 GCA_964494285.1 uncultured Lachnospiraceae bacterium | reverse complement strand
GGTTCTTGCATCTACAATTGGCTGGAAGTAGAACGCCACCAGTTCCTGGTCAATCAGACGGTTAATCTCTTCTTGATTGCGAATTAAGTAGGAATCTCTGTTGTAACGTTCCAGATCAAACTCACCAAACTCGCCTTTTGTCTTGTTCTTCACCTGATACATGGCAAAATCCGCATACCGAAGAAGCGTTTCATAGGAAGTCGCATGTTCAGGATACCAGGCTACGCCTGCAGACGCACGAATGTTGATCCGTGAATGATCCGGCAGCAAAAATGTCGCTTGACGCACGCCCTCTTCTAATGTACTAATGATTTGGCGCACTTCTTCCTTTGAAGAATAGCCGGAAAACAGTACATAAAACTCGTCGCCCGACATTCGGGCGAGCAAAGTATTCTTCGGTGTAAAATGTCGTAATGCATTAGCCGCGCTGCGGATATATTCGTCGCCACAATCATGACCGAATGAGTCATTAACAAATTTCAAGTTATCCAAATCCAGCATCACCATTGCAGCGATTCCAAGCTCCTCCGGGCTTTGAAAGCGCTTGGCTATTTCTACACCGAAGGCACGTCTATTGAGCAAATCGGTCAATAAGTCGTAATCTCGCTCCCGCTCCAATTGACGGCGTTTCAAGATTTCCTGCGTAATATCGCTCACAACACCCATTGTTCGTTCATCCGTATTCACGACCTTCATACGCAGCCAGTGGTCTTCTCCTGACTCATGCGGAATATGAAGAATTTTAATATTTCCATCCTCAGACTGGTCTTCAATTTGATCATCGAGCGCCTCAATCAGTGTGTCAAACGCGTCCCTCCCAATTGTTCCATCGCTTTCTAAATTTTTCTCAAATCCAAGCATATCAAAAAGGCTGTCCGTACAAAACATCCGACCGGAATCTTCCTGAGATTCAAAGGCTCCAATCCCCACCCCCGCCATATCAATGATCTGGGAAAGGCGGCTCGCTTCATGCGCAACATGTGCGCTGAGCGTTTCAATCGCGCCGGAAAGCTCATCAATTTCTGATATATTGAGCTTATCCAAAACAAGCTTATGCCGCGGATCACTCTCACGGAGCTGTACAAGTAATTGCGTTATCGGTCTTGCAAGCAACAAACTGGCCGCCCAGGCGGCGGCTAGTCCCAAAAACAAAGAAAGTCCCCAGGTCAGCCAAATGGAGCCCATCATTCCATGGGAAAATCCAAGCAGCTGTTCTCCTTCCATCATCCCAATCAGCGCCCAGCGTTCCTGCTCAAACGGTGTATTCGTATTATACAGATCAAAATACTGAATACAACCATACACTTCATCCTCGTGAAGGGAGGTACTGTCAATCACTTCGAAGGCATCGGTGTACTCCTCCTGTCTTTTGAATTGTAAACACTCCGCTTCGTTGAATCGGTGTTTATAAAACGGTCCCGTGGAAAGCTGTGTATCAAAAGTAAATGAATCGCCGTCAGCCGTGCCAATGAGATACATCCCTTTCTTATCCGTATCCAGCTCCTGATACGGCATCTGTTTGCCAAGGTAATCAACGGAAATTTCCACCCCGAGGATCGCATGAACTTTCCCTTCCCGGTCACGAATCGGCATGGAATAAGTGATCACATCAAGACTGTCTCCCTCCTGTCGAAAAACCGGACACCAGTAGCCCAAATCTTTTTCATTGATTTCCGGATAGGCAACTGCCGCTTCATAAGGCTTGCTGTAATAATTCCATGTGCCCGAAGCCTCCGGATCAAAGCTCATATACGTCTGCCAGTTAGAATCGAGCGGAATGCTCAATTGCTTGGAAATAGCAGCCGGAGCATAAAGCAACAGCAGATCAGAATTGTTTACGGAGCTTGTCGCCGGATCCATGTCACGAATGTAAAGCGCATGCTTTTGTAGATGTCCGGCTTCATTATAAACCTCACCATCCGTCAAAACGAGGAAAACGCCTGTCACGAGATTACGGCGCAGCAGACTGATCATCTTCTGAGAGCATTGCGACAGAATTCTGTTTTGATAAATACTATCCTTAACATCCACTTTTCCCCACTCCGGCTTGCGATCAAAAATCGCACTGATCTCAGCCGCCGTCGGGTCAAGATTTGACCAGCGTTCCAACATTTCATTTTCCAGATAATTACGCCGATTGAGTACCTGTCCGTTTAAAATTTCAAATGCATTGTGCTTAAACTTTTCAATCGTACCACCCAAAGTAATGTTAACGGAAAAAAGACCCGCCTGTACAAATAACGCAATAATGACAGGAATCAGAATGCGGCTCATCATAGAATTGCCGCTTCTTTTTGCTTTTTCTTTTGCTTGTCTCTGTTTCATCTGCATCCTCTTCTTATTGGTTTCCATTGATCGTAACACGAACCTCCGAAACAAATCCCTGATACCAGTCCTGAAAGTTCTGGTCGGTCGCATATTGCGATACTGCCTCTTCCATGGATGTCCCACTTTTTACAAGCGCAAGAATCTCCATGCGGTCAGCCGATGCGCGATCCGAAAGGGAATACTCCATCACCTCGCGGACTTCAGCAGATCCCGGAAACGCTTTTTCATAATGCAGGTCATAGTCATTTACAACGCTGACAGACACTGTAAGCGCATCTTGCACTGCAGACGAAAGAGCTTGGTAGTCTGCTGACTTTTCGATGCGCGCCATATCGTTCGCCGCCTTTTTTACCGGAAGATAAGCGGAGGACACTGCAAAGTCGATGTTACGATCCTCGTTCACAAGCCACTTTAAGAAGGTGGCTGCCGCCAGCTCGGTCTTCGGGTCTGAAGAAATGACCGCCATGCCCGCGCCCTGCTGGATCGCACTGGGCTTTGCCCCATCAAAGCATGGTGCCGGAAATACCACGGCCTCGATCGGATAACTGGTATCGTCCGCCAGCATAACCTGGTTCGGAAAGTAATACGCGCCCGATGTGGAACCTACGAATGCGATAAGATCGCCTGTCTTTGTATCATCCGAACGGAAGCGTCCGTAAGAGCCGAACCAACCATTAATATAAGGAATGTAGTAATTATCCCAAAGCTTACGAAAAGCGGCCTCGTCCGGTTCAAAGGAAACCGTGCTCCCCTCTTTTAAAAAGAGAGATTCTCCTGTCAGCTGATAATATCCGAGAATGATATAATTGGCCATAGCATCTCGTCCAAACATTGCCTTCCCATCATTCGGAACATCCGGTGTCTTTGCATCTGACCAGCGATAATACGCCTCCGAAGTCCCCACAAGTCCTTCTACAGTATCCAGATCTTTCAGTGCGGCTCCTGTATCAAAGGCAAACCGAGCCCAGTCCGTCTGATTAATCATCATGATTTCTGTTGATTTAGCGGTAGGAAAGATCTTCAAACCTTCTGTTTCCTCAAAGCGCCCCTCTTCCACATAGGCATCTATATATTCGGACAACTCCTCTTCGGTAAAATAGCTGCTCAAATCCGCCACCATGCCGCGCTGATCCAAATCATACAGTGTGTCCGTATAGGCGGCAAACACCGCCGGCACCTCGCCTGCTCCGACCTTTTTATCCACCGCATCATGCACCTTTTGAAACAACTCATTGACATTGCCCTGTCCAAACGCCTCCACAATGATGCCTTGTTCTTGCCCTGCCGTCTCATTGAAATTCCTCACAAGTTCATCAAAAGCCAACTTCTGCGGCCCGTTATAATAATGCCATATTTCAATAGAAACCGGTTGATCGGGATCCAACTCCCCCTGCCCGTTCTGATTCGTACATGCGGTCATTAAAAAAATTACGCACACAGCAGCTGCTGCAGCCTTACCGACATTACCAATATTTAATAGAATATCCTTCATAAATGTCTCCTAAACCTCTTCTTTGTACTTTAGTTCTTAATACTATACTATA
>CAZBRY010000221.1:0-3899 GCA_964494285.1 uncultured Lachnospiraceae bacterium | reverse complement strand
AGACGCTTGTGCAGTACATTTATGACAGGGGTTTTCAGACAGCACCTTATGACTTGGGCTACGCATCAGCAATCTCTGTATACCTGTTTGTGATCATTGCAATCTTTACTTTTGTCCTGCGTCGGTATGTTCTGGAGAAGGGAGAGAGCGATGAATAAAAAGAAAATTCCATTTGGAAGGATGATCGGTTTCATTCTCACACTTATGATTGTGCTGCTCGTGCTAATACCGATTGTCTGGCTGTTCGTCTCTTCCTTTAAAACGGACAAGGGGGTGATTGCCTATCCGCCGCAGTTTTTACCGCAAGAATGGACATTTACACAGTACCTTTATGTGGCAAAAAGTATACCAATCTTTTCAATGACAAAATCGACGCTGCTGTTTGCGGGCGGTGTGACGCTGCTCAGCGTCCTGTTTGATTCGATGGCTGGCTACGCGTTTGCGCGTATGAATTTCAAAGGCTCCAAGCTGCTCTTTTCCATTATCCTTCTGACGATGATGGTGCCGTTCCAAATTATTATGACGCCGCTTTATATTGAAATCTATAAGCTGCACTTGCTGGATACTTATTTGGGACTGATTCTGCCGAGAGCGACGAGCGCGTTTGGAATCTACATGATGCGTTCCTTTTTTGCAGGACTTCCAAAATCAATCGAAGAATCAGGAAGAATTGACGGAATGGGGGAATTTCGCATTTACCGTTCGCTGATGCTGCCGCTGTGCAAGCCGGCACTCGTTAGTCTGGCAATCTTCCATTTTATGAATAACTGGAATGATTTACTGTATCCGCTGATGCTCACAAGCTCTTCCGACAAAAGGACATTGTCCGCAGGATTGGCTGTGCTTGTCGGCAATAAGGTCATTAAGTATGGACCGACGCTGGCGGCTACAATGATTTCTTTAACGCCGCTGCTGATTCTCTATATTTTCTGCCAGAAATATTTTGTAGAGGGAATTGCGACAGCCGGAACAAAGGAATAATTTATATAATTTTATAACCAATACAGCAACGGAGGACCAGATGAAAGCATCAATTGTTATCAATAGGCATTATCAAAAAGGAATGATCGATCGGAGAATCTACAGCTCCTTTGTCGAGCATATGGGACGGGTCGTTTATTCGGGTATTTACGAGCCGGGCCATCCATGCGCGGATGAGGACGGATTTAGAAAAGACGTACTCGAAAAAGTGAAGGAAATGGGTGTGACGGGCATCCGTTATCCGGGCGGAAATTTTGTATCCTGCTACGACTGGCGGGATGGTGTCGGGCCGGCGGATAAAAGGCCGCGACGCTTAGAGATCGCATGGCGGGCGATCGAGACGAACGAATTCGGAACAAATGAATTCATGAAATGGGCAGAAAAAGCGAACGTGGAGCCAATCTTTGCGGTCAACCTTGGAACAAAGGGCATTGAAAACGCGGTATCGCTTGTAGAATACTGCAATATCCAAAAGGGAACGTTGTACAGCGATCTGAGGCGGGAACATGGGGTGGAGTCGCCTTATCGAATTCGGACTTGGTGCCTTGGAAATGAGATGGACGGAGACTGGCAGATCGGTCATAAAACGGCAGAGGAATACGGGCGTTTGGCGCAGGAAACGGCAAAGGCAATGAAACAGGTAGACAGTAATATTCAGCTTGTATCGTGCGGGAGCTCCAAATCGGATATGCTGACCTATCCGGATTGGGAGGCGATCACGTTGAGCCATACCTACGACTATGTGGATTATCTGTCTCTCCATCAATATTACGGAAATCAGGAAAAGGGAACGGCGTATTTCCTGGCGCAGTCGCTTGACATGGAAACCTATATTAAAACAGTGATTGGCACATGCGATTTTGTGAAAGCAAAGAAACGCTCGCAAAAGACGATGTATATCAGCTTTGACGAATGGGGGGTCTGGTCAATCCCGGACAGGGAGGTTGCCTCGCAGGTGGATGAAACACCATGGCAGGTTGCACCACATTTGAGCGAGCAAATCTACACGATGGAGGATGCCCTTTTATTTGGCAGCATGCTTATGAACTTTTTAAAGTATGCCGACCGTATCAAAATTGCGTGTCAGTCATTGCTGACAAATATCAGTGCGGCAATTATGACGGATCGGGGAGGCAAAGTCTGGGTACAGCCGATTTTTTATCCGTTTTCCCATATGGCAGCTTACGGACAGGGTGTTGTCATGCGGGATGTCCTGACATGCAATACCTATTCAAGCGGAAAATTTACCGGAGTACCCTATATGGATGAGGTGACGGTATACAATGAGCAGGCGGGTGAGCTTGCAGTCTTTGCCATAAATAGGAGCGAGACGGAAAGGATTGAACTTTCCTGCGACATCGAAAATTTTCGGGCAGAAGAGGTCATCGCCCATACCGCGATGCACCATCCCGATAAAAAAGCGACGAATCTGGATAATCATGAGGAAGTAAAGCCGCATGAAACGGGAACGGCGGCGATCGACCGAGGTACTTTGAGAGCAGTTTTACAGCCGCTTTCATGGAACATGATAAGGATCAGGGTAACGGAACCTTCTTATCAAAAATAGTTTACAAGGGCTGGCGGCATCGAGAAAGGTGCCGCTATAGTCTTGCCTGAAAAGGCGCATCAATGGTATAATTCGAATTATAAAATCAATACGCCGGGGGAATCGACATGGGTATTACGACAAAAGAGCTTGCAAAAATCTGCGGGGTTTCACGTACAACGGTACACCGGGCATTATCCGATACGGGCAGGATCAACCAGGAAACGAAGGAAATGATTCTGAAAGCGGCGAAGGACTATGATTACCGGCCCGATCTGCTTGCAAGAGGGCTTGTCAAGGGACAGACCTTTTATATCGGCGTCGTTGTGCTCGATGTGAACAACCGCTATTTTGCGCAAATGCTGAGCGCGATCGAGGTAGAGGCCCGAAAGAGAGGGTACTTTGTCAATATCACGCTTCATGAGAAAAATAAGGCGATGGAAAAAGAACAGCTCGCCCGGCTGGCGGACTATCATGTGGACGGCATCATCCTCTCCTCCGTCAATAAGGGGGAAGACTATAAAAAATTTTTAGAGAGCCTGGACACGCCGATCGTAACGATCGATAACAAAATTGCGGAAGGAATCCCGTTTGCCGGGATCAAGGAGCGGGAGGCCGCCAAAACGGCCGTTATGCATATGACGGGAAAGGGCTATGAAAAGCTTGTGTTTGTCTGCCCGCCCCTGTCGGACAGCAAAAAGGAAAACAGCTATGTGCATGAGGAACGGGCGAAGGGTTTTTTGGAGGCGATGAAGGCGCACTCCGATAAAAAAGCGGTCGTCATTCAGGAAAAGGAGTTTCTAAGCGCATCCCTTGCAGAGCTGTCCGCAGATAAAAAAACGGCATTTTTCTGCTCCGGAGATATGTTTGCATTGGAGCTGATGAAATTTTTAAAAAACAACGGCTACCGCGCGCCGGAGGATTACGGTATTATGGGCTTCGATAATATCGATACCTTACAGTATGTGTCTCCGCGGCTGACGACGATCGATAATTCCGTAGAGCAGGTGGCGACGGCGGCCGTGGAGCTTCTGTTTCAGCTTATTAACGGGGAAAAGCCGGAAACAAGCTGCATTTTGGAGCCGCACCTGATAGAGGGCGAAACAATATAAGAAAGGTTTTTTAAATTGACAGCCTTATACAAAGCAGATATGATAAATGCAAAGACAGGTGACTGAAGCCTGTTGCGGAAAGCAGAATCAAAAAGTAAAATGAAACATGAAATGTACGCAGGAAAAATAAAATATCCATTAAAGCATAAAATGTTTACACTGGTGCTGGTAGCGATGGTTCCGTTGCTGTCGGTAACGGTGTATTTGATTTTTTCTCTCCTGAATTACAGTAATTCCTATGATTCGATCGTGAGCAACAT
>CAZBRY010000220.1:3499-3929 GCA_964494285.1 uncultured Lachnospiraceae bacterium | reverse complement strand
CAGAGAAAAGATACGCAACATGAAGTCTACAATCCTTGATTATAAGGATGTTGTAAATAGCTATGTAAAAATAGAGGATTGGCGAGTCAAAGAGAATTCCACAGTTACCTATTCCGTCGGCGGCTTGATTTTGAGCAATTCCGGCGCAGTAACGGCAAACTACTGGCTTTCCGAGATTTATGATCAGGAAATTGGAGAGGCACACAGAAATGCGGATATTCATATCCATGATCTGTCGATGTTGACAGGCTATTGTGCGGGATGGTCTTTGAAGCAGCTGATTATGGAAGGGCTTGGTGGCATTAGTGGAAAGATTACATCCGCACCGGCTTCACACCTTTCCGTTCTCTGTAACCAGATGGTGAATTTCCTTGGCATCATGCAGAACGAATGGGCAGGTGCGCAGGCATTTTCTTCTTTTGACACTTAC
>CAZBRY010000220.1:0-3489 GCA_964494285.1 uncultured Lachnospiraceae bacterium | reverse complement strand
ATTTGCGAAGGTGGATCATCTTACCTACAAAGAGGTAAAGAAGTGTATCGAAGCGTTCGTATACGGTGTCAATACACCGAGCCGTTGGGGAACACAGGCGCCGTTTTCTAATGTTACGCTTGATTGGACGGTTCCGAATGATCTTGCTGAGCTGCCGGCGCTTGTTGGCGGCAAGGAAATGGACTTTCAATACAAGGACTGCAAGGAAGAGATGGATATGATCAATAAGGCCTTCATCGAAACGATGATTGAGGGCGATGCGAACGGACGTGGTTTCCAGTATCCGATTCCGACCTATTCCATCACGAACGATTTTGACTGGTCCGATACCGAAAACAACCGCTTGTTATTTGAAATGACATCCAAGTATGGAACTCCATATTTTTCCAACTATATTAACAGCGATATGGAGCCGAGCGATGTCAGAAGTATGTGCTGCAGACTTCGTTTGGATTTACGTGAGCTCCGTAAGAAAACGGGTGGTTTTTTTGGCTCCGGCGAGAGTACGGGCTCTGTTGGCGTAGTTACGATCAATATGCCGCGGATTGCTTTCTTGTCTGCAAATAAGGACGATTTCTATAAGCGGCTGAACCGAATGATGGACATTTCAGCTCGCAGCTTAAAAGTAAAGAGAGGCGTGATTTCCAAGCTGTTAGCGGAAGGTCTGTATCCATATACCAAACGTTATCTTGGCAATTTTGATAATCATTTTTCAACAATCGGATTAATCGGCATGAATGAGGTTGGCCTAAATGCGAATTGGCTTCGTGCGGATATGACCGATAAGAAAACACAGGAGTTTACAAAGGAAGTGCTGAATCATATGCGTAACCGGCTCTCTGATTATCAGGAGGAATACGGTGATTTGTACAATCTTGAGGCGACTCCGGCCGAAAGCACAACCTACCGTTTGGCAAAGCATGATCAGAAGCGTTGGCCGAATATTAAGACTGCCGGTAAACCGGGAGATACGCCGTATTATACGAACAGCTCTCACCTGCCTGTAGATTATACCCCTGATATTTTTGATGCACTGGATATTCAGGATAGTTTGCAGACGCTGTATACATCGGGAACCGTATTCCATGCGTTCCTCGGAGAGAAGCTTCCTGACTGGAGTGCGGCTGCTTCCCTGGTAAAGAAGGTTGCAGAAAATTATAAGTTACCATACTATACACTTTCTCCGACCTATTCTGTCTGCAGGGAGCACGGCTATCTGGCCGGAGAGCAGAAGACATGTCCACACTGTGGAGCCGTTACGGAGGTTTATAGCCGTATTACAGGCTATTACAGGCCGGTACAGAATTGGAACGACGGCAAGGCTCAGGAGTATAAGAACAGGGTCGTTTATAATGTGGATTATTCCAGCATGAAAAGACCGACAGCGACGATGGTGACTTTATCGGGTCTGGATCAGGAGGATGAAGTGAGCGTCAATCCGGTCGAGCATATTCAATATTTGTTCACGACTAAGACCTGTCCGAATTGCAAGCTGGCAAAGGAGTACTTAAAGGATGAAAAATACCTGCTGCTCGATGCGGAGGAAAATGCGGAGCTTGCGACGAGATACGGTGTGATGCAGGCGCCAACTTTAGTCGTAGTGGATGGCGGCAATTTTCAAAAGTATGTCAATGCTTCCAATATTAAAAAATATGCCGAAGAACGCTCGCTAGTGATGGTATAATGTCGTCAGACATTATACCGTGCCGAAACGAAGTGTAGTGCGCATCTAGCCGCAAGGCACCATGTGCAAAGCATATAATACAATTAAAACGGGATAGGTACTTGGGTTAAGATGAACTCCATACCTATCCTGTTTCAATTTTATAGTTTGGTGCAGAAGGGTTCCATAACCCTTATACGGCAGTGTAACCACCGTCAATTGGTAGAATAGTACCCGTTACATAGGAGGCCTCGTCACTTGCGAGGAAGATTGCTCCCGCATTTAATTCCCCTTCGTTTCCATAACGTCCCAAAGGAACCGTAGCCCTCATATAAGCACTGAATTCTTCTGTTTTCAAAGTGCTCTCCGTAAGTTCCGTCATGAAGTAACCAGGACAGATCGCATTACAGGTAATGTTATATTTTGCAAGCTCGGCAGCGACCGCCCTTGTGAAGTTGACAACACCACCCTTGGAAGAGTGGTAAGCGATTGTACCAATTGCGGAATTCCCCACTAAACCGTACATGGATGCGATGTTGATGATTCTTCCGTAATTATTTTTCTTCATAATATTAGCGAACGCTCTTGTGACATAGAAGACACTGTTTAAATCGGTATCAATTGTAAACTGCCACTGCTCGTCCGTCATATCAAGAACACCGGCATTTTCTGCGGAACCGGCACAGTTTACCAATACATCGACCTTGCCCAATTCCTTTTCAACCTGTCCTGCAACCTGATTAACTATGGCAGAATCGGTGACATCACATTTCAGAGGCAGACATTTTACACCCATTTCACGGATGGCTGCAGCCAAAGTCTCTAGCTTTTCCATTCTTCTCGCGGTAATAACAAGGTCTGCGCCCTGTTCGGCAAAGCCCTTTGCCATCTGCGCTCCAAGACCTGATGACGCTCCTGAAACAACAACAACTCTTCCTTTTAAACTAAACATATAACACCAATCCTTTCTTGTTAGTGAAACTAACAAATAAATTGTATTATAATGTATCTTTGTAACATTAAGTATAATTCCCGTTATAGACAAAGTCAAACATTTAAGACATAGGATTTGTGCGGAATTTTTGTTTCATAAGCAAGATTATGCGCACATTGTTTCTTGCCCGTCATGTCCGACTATGCTATACTTTGATTTGTAAAATGGATGTCCGTAAATGAATAAGGAGATTATGAAAATATGATCAATCAATTAATATCTAATATCAAAAAAACAAACGCACCGATCGTGGTAGGACTGGATCCGATGCTTTCCTATATTCCGGAGTATATTTTGAAAAGGGCTTATGCGGAGAGCGGAGAGACGTTAGAAGGAGCGGCGGCGGCAATTTGGCAGTATAACAAAGGGATCATCGATGCGGTCTATGATCTGGTTCCGGCGGTGAAGCCGCAAATCGCCATGTATGAGCAGTTTGGAATTCCGGGGCTTGCCGCATTTCAGAAAACCGTTAATTACTGTAAGGGAAAAGGGCTCGTTGTGATTGGTGATGTCAAGCGCGGTGATATCGGTTCGACCTCATCTGCTTATGCGGTCGCACATCTTGGCAGGGTGCAGGTGGGCGGCAGGAGGATCCCGGTGTTTAACGAGGATTTTGCGACGGTCAATCCGTATCTTGGCACGGATGGCATCAAACCATTTATAGATGTTTGCAGGGAAGAGAAAAAGGGGCTGTTTATTCTTGTGAAGACGTCGAATCCGAGCAGCGGCGAGTTTCAGGATCGACTGATCGATGGACGTCCGCTCTATGAGCATGTTGGTGAGCAGGTCACCAAATGGGGCGCAGACTGCATGGGTGATAGCTACAGCGATA
>CAZBRY010000219.1:0-3929 GCA_964494285.1 uncultured Lachnospiraceae bacterium | reverse complement strand
CTTGAATTGTTCAGGGTTGGTTATACTGTTTAGTTTTCAAGGTGCTGTTACTGTTGCTGCCCACTTTGCGACACGCAACTTATGTATAATACCATGCAGAAATTACGAAGTCAATACCAATTTCAAAAAAAATTATTTTTTATTTTATTGTAAAGTATAGATATTTTCAATACCTTCATCCTTTACAAGAAGCTGTAGCATTTGAAAATTGCCCTGTGTGCCTTCCGCTATCTCAAATACAAGAACAGCATCCACCATTCCATAACCGGCTATCGAATCCTGATACTGCTTTAGATCATTAAGCAGTATCGTTGTTTGCTGATTAATTCGTTCGCTTCCATTAATAATGAGGCGGAACAGAGTGCTGTTATTTACCATGTCGCATTGCTGTTCGTACTCCGAAGTGTTTGTTACATTGAAATGTACGATCATCAAATCCTTACCCGGAGATGCCTGCATAGAAAAAAACATATCTCCCGGCGCTTCCGTTGGATAAATATCGCAGACCTCATAGCTTTGGTAAATTACATCAAAGCCCGTCAGCCCCATCGCCTCACCAAGAGGCACGGGGGAATCGGCATTCATATCCACACCTGTAGCCAGCTCATCATGAATCGCATTGGCGGCTTCTTCCGGCGTCTCTTCTTTCTTCTTTTCCGAAACAACAGCCTCTTCTTCCGTCTCTTCAGCCTCTTCAATCCTTGCGAGCCCGTTTCCATGCTTGCTATCATATTTCAGCAGCAACCCCGCCGCATATTCCGCAATTAGTGTTCCTTCCTCCTCGGGTACTGAAACTTCGGAGACCAGGTTGCAACCGGAAAGCTGTATGCCAACCGCACCGGCTATCATCAATAGTGCTATTCGTTTACGCATGTTCCTGTCTCCAATCATAATATCCTCCACATTTCTTTATTTCATGCAAGATTGTTGTTTTTTGATTTTAGTTTAACACGGAATACCAGGACGCGCAATCAGTTAATTCCCATCTACTTCAAACCAAAATGCAACGCCGTTATCATAATTAATCACACCATATTGCTGGTTTATAGACTCCATAATCGCCTTTACAATGGACAATCCAATTCCGCTCCCTCCGTATTCCCGCGTCCTTGCCTTGTCCATCTTGTAAAACTTTGTCCACAAATGGGGCATGGCATCTTCCGGAATTGGACTTCCCGTGTTAAATACTTTTACCCGAACATGTCCCTCAACGTGCTCCACCGTAATTTCCACTACCTTTTCGCCTGCTGCATAATGTATTGCATTAGAAAGATAATTATTGATGATCTGCTCAAGCTTGAATTCATCGGCCCATACATAAACCGGCTGCTGATCATTAAAAACAAGCTTAATGTCATTTTGGCGAAGCATAATTTCGATCGAATTCGAACAATTGCGGATCAACTCGGTGATATCGAACCGCTCCATAACCACGCTTTCATTTCCACATTCCAGTTGGTTCAGCTCCAGCAGGTTTTTTACAAGCTTATTCATTTTCCCCGCCTCGTCAATGATCACTTCACAATAAAAATCCTTACTTTCCTCATCATCATTGACACAGTCCTTCAGTCCTTCGGAATAGCCCTGTATGAGTGCAATCGGTGTCTTTAACTCATGTGAAACATTGGAGAGAAATTCCTTACGCATCTCGTCAATTTCATTTTTCCTCGCAATATCCAACTGCAGCTCATTGTTGGCTGTTTTTAGCTCAGAAATCGTCTTTTCTAACGTCTCCGACAGCTGATTAATATGCTGACCCAATAGCGCAATTTCATTATGATTGCCGTCCACCTTGTATTTTGCCTCAAAATCCAAATGTGTCATTTTCTCTGAAATGTTGGCAAGCTCTAAGATTGGCTCCGTAATTTTTTTTGAAATAAACCAGATCACGAGTGCACTGATGACAATTGCAATTGCGCCCACATAAGCCAGAAAGGAATTGGCAATCAAAGCGCTTTCGCGAATACTTTCCATTGGGGAGCGAATGATGATCATATTCCCGTTGGACAGCAGACCCCACAGTTCAATGAACTCCATATTCATCCATGCATCAAAAATCTTCTGCACATGATACTGGTTGTTAGAAAACAATGGCTCCGCCTTTTCCGTCCCCCGGAAAAAATAGCTTAAAATCCGATCGGTAAGCACATCCACATCATTGACCGTTGACTTAATCGTCTGCGTATCCGAATCAAGTATTAAAATATCCAAATTGTTTCTGGACGAAATTCGTTCAAAGGTAACCCCAAAATCATCCGATTGGATGTTTCCATCACTTGACGCTTCATCAATCTGTTCATAGGCAGTACGTAGTACGCCCTGCTTGTGCCGGACATAAAAATTTCCCAAAAACATCGCATTGGCAAACCAGCACACTAAAATTGTGCCAGTCATCAAGCAACTAAATGTCAATGCAAATTGTTTATTAATCGAATACTTCATAAATAATCGCCATAGCTTCCTAATTCTTTAATGAACAAAGGTCTGCAGGCTTTGCACATCTATCATCACGCGGTCAAGCAGATCACTAATCGCCTCTGTTCCAGTAATTGTCTTTTCTGTCAGTTCCTTTGTATTCTCCGCATTCGCGAAAAGCTCCTCGCTGAATGCGCTCAAGTTTCCGATTGCCTCGTTAATTTCTCCATTGCTGTTTGATACCATATTTACGTGTTCTGCCTGCGTACCGATACTATTGTTCGCCCAGTCAATATCATACTGAATCGTTTTAAATGTAGAGGCTGTTTCCTTCATCAAAACTTCTTGCTGTTTATTTGCATCGATCAGGCTGCTGATTGACTGCTCAACGACTTCCGTCTGCTCTTCCAGTTCTACAAAAATCGCTCCAATCTTACTGGTGGCAACAGCAGTCTCTTCCGCGAGTTTTTTAATTTCTTCTGCTACAACTGCAAATCCCTTGCCGTTTTCGCCCGCCTGCGCTGCCTCAATACTCGCATTCAGACTCAGAAGTGTGGTTTGCCTTGTCACGCTCTTAATCAGCCCCAAAATAGAGTTCATTTTCTCAATTTTTTCTGAAAGACTGCCCATTGTCTCATGAACCGTCGCGCAAGCTTCCTTGCTGATTACCGAAGCCTCACCAAGTGCTTTCATGTTTTCTGCACCATGCAATGTATTCTTTTTTGTATCGGAAAATTTATCTTGAATTTCACTGACCAGCTGTACAGTGGCATCGGTCAATTGGCTGATATTTTCGGTCATTCTAAGCTGATTTTGAATTGTCCCAGCCAACTCATTAGTGCCGGACACAATCTCATTGATTGCGACACGGCTTTCTTTGCCTTGAGATGCCATCGTCTTAGATTCCATATCAATATTTTCAATCATTGTGCACATGCCTGTTGTTGCCGTCACAATTTTTTCCAGCATTTCGTTCTGCTTTTTCTGCTCCTTTTCTACAAGCCCAATTTCGTAGTCGGAAATGGTCCTAAGCGTCTTTGAAGAGAAATAAGAAAACAAATTCATCAGGATTAATGCAGCCATCTGTATTTCATAATTAACAATATTCTCGGCACTGTTGGCTCCGCTCATTATACTCATAACAATAAACACCATATTGATAATCGTAGCCCCAACACCCACACGCAAGGTATAGGTCGCATCCGAAAAAACTGTAATTGCAATAAACATCGGCACTGCATACACAAAGCTCAGAACACTTGTAGAAGTCAACAAAACATATGCATACAAAGCCCC
Organism: uncultured Lachnospiraceae bacterium; assembly: GCA_964494285.1. Taxonomy (GTDB): domain Bacteria; phylum Bacillota; class Clostridia; order Lachnospirales; family Lachnospiraceae; genus JAEYFP01. Next base: position 218 of record CAZBRY010000219.1, on the reverse strand, counting down.
AAATCCAACTGCGATCGCTCTCTTTACTAACTTCCCCGAGCGGTTCGCTCTGTAGTAAATGATGGAAAAAATGAGTGGTGCCAGCAAAATTACCATAAAAATAATAATATAGCCAACTGTCCTGTTTCCTTTTACCAGCTCCAGCATATAAGCGAAAAATAACACGGCACAAACAAAGCTTCTGCAGGTTCAAAAGCCAATACCCGGTGCAACATCTG
>CAZBRY010000218.1:0-3933 GCA_964494285.1 uncultured Lachnospiraceae bacterium | reverse complement strand
AGAAAAGACGGATATAATCGGATATTAAGCGCGTTTGCCAACCGAGAGGCTGATATTCTTGTCGGTACGCAGATGATCGTAAAGGGACATGATTTCCCCTATGTGACGCTTGTGGGCATTCTTGCCGCGGATTTGTCGTTAAATATCAATGACTACCGCTCGGCAGAACGCACATTTCAATTGTTAACGCAGGCGGCGGGGAGAGCCGGTAGAGGAGATCGGGAGGGAGAGGTTATCATTCAGACCTACAATCCGGAGCATTACAGCATCGTAGCAGCTTCCAAGCAGGATTATCCCGCTTTTTACGAGGAAGAAATTGGTTATCGGTCATTGATGGATTATCCGCCCGCAGGCCATATGCTTGCAATATTAATAGAAGGAACTGACGAGGCCGTAACAGCTGCTTATAGCTGCGAATTGGCAGAATGTCTGAAATATGATATACTATCGGAAGATCTATCGGAAGGTATGATAGCGCCCCGCAGCGAAGCGGAGTGCGCAGCATATGGCCTATCATCGAAACCTTCGGTCTCGATGATAGGCCCTGCAGATGCATCGGTGCGCAAAATCAGCGATATCTATCGTAGGATGATCTATTTAAAAGCAAAGGACTATGAACATTTAAAGGAATTAAAGGACAGGGCAGAAGAGTTTCTTGAGGAACATAAACAGCAGACGATTCGCATTACCTTTGATTTTGATCCGGTAAATTAGCAGGAATGCAGCAGGAAAGAGGGAACGGAAATGGCATTACGGACAATCAGAGAAATAGGAGACGAGGTTCTCACTAAGAAGTGTAAGGAAGTAAAGGAAATGACGCCGCGGCTGAAGACACTTATTGAGGATATGCTGGAGACGATGTATGAGGCTGAGGGTGTCGGGCTTGCGGCTCCTCAGGTGGGGATATTAAAGAGAATTGTTGTGGTTGATACGGGAGATGGCCCGCATGTGCTTATCAATCCACGCCTTGTGGAGACTTCAGGAGAACAGACCGGCAATGAGGGCTGTTTAAGTGTTCCGGGCAAGATTGGCGTTGTAACAAGGCCGAATTACGCAAAGGCAGTCGCGTTTGATATCAATATGAAGCCGGTTGAGGTTGAGGGAACAGATCTTAAGGCGCGCGCGATCTGCCATGAGCTTGATCATTTGGACGGGCATCTGTATGTCGATAAAGTAGAGGGCAGACTCATGAGCCTCGAAGAGCTTGACGCAGATGCGGAAGAAGAGGATGAAGAATGAAAATTGTTTTCATGGGAACACCGGATTTTGCGGTGTCGATACTACGGGCACTGATCAGCAGCTCACATGAGGTGACGGCTGTCGTGACGCAGGAGGATAAGCCAAAGGGCAGAGGGAAGGCGCTTTCCGAAACATCTGTAAAAAAGTGTGCGAAGGCGGTGGGGATCCCCGTTTTTCAGCCGACAAAAATCAAGACAGCCGAAGCAGTGGAAACGCTTAGGGGCTTTGAAGCAGATATTTTTGTTGTGGCTGCCTTCGGACAGATCCTATCTAAGGAGATTCTGGAAATGCCGCGGTTTGGCTGCATCAATGTGCATGCTTCTCTGTTGCCGAAATATCGGGGCGCCGCTCCGATTCAATGGGCGATCATTAACGGGGAAAAAGAAACGGGTGTTACGATTATGCAAATGGAGGAAGGTCTGGATACGGGTGACATGCTGTTAACCGCAGTTGTTCCGATCGAAAAGACGGAAACAGGCGGCAGTCTGCATGACAAGCTTGCAAAAGTCGGCTCTGAACTTTGCGTCGAGGCATTGGAACAGATCGAAAAGGGGATTGTCGTGCCTGTCAAACAGAATGACGCCGATTCGTGCTACGCTAAAATGCTGACGAAATCGCTTGGTCTGCTGCGATTTGAGAAAGGTGCGGCAGAGCTGGAGCGTCTGATCAGAGGGCTCAACCCGTGGCCGGGCACCTATACGCATTATCATGGGAAAACACTAAAAATATGGTCGGGTACGGTATGCGGCGAGAGGGCAGTAGGGGAGCCGGGCACGGTTGCGAGAGTGACGCAGGATGCGGTTTATGTGAATACAGGAGATGGACTTTTACAAATAAGAGAACTGCAGCTTGAAGGCAAGAAGCGAATGATGACAGAGCAGTTTTTGCTTGGTTGCAAGATGTTTATAGGAGAAGTTTTTGAAAATTAGCCATTTTACTGGCGGAGCAATGATAAAGGAGATAAGTGAATGGGATACTATAATTATTATCCATACTTTGACAGCACCTACATTCTTGTATTGATTGGAGCCATTCTTTCGATTTGGGCTTCCGCGAGGGTGAAATCGACTTACTCGAAATATGCGCGTGTTGTAAGCAGGAGCGGCATTACGGGTGCGGAGGCGGCCAGCCGGATTTTACGCGGTGCCGGCATTTACGATGTGTCTGTGCAGCATGTGTCGGGAAACCTGACTGACCATTTTGATCCGCGTAGCAGGCTGCTGCGCTTGTCGGACAGCGTTTATGGCTCGAGCTCTGTTGCGGCGATCGGCGTTGCGGCACATGAATGCGGTCACGCGATGCAGCACAATGAGGATTATTTTCCGCTGAAGCTGCGCAGTGCGATTGTACCCGTGGCAAACTTTGGATCGAAGGCAGGAATTCCGATCATCCTTGCCGGTGTGGTGTTTTCTTATTTTCAACCGCTGATTACGGTCGGCATTCTGTTATTCTCACTTGGCGTCGCTTTTCAGCTTGTAACGCTTCCGGTCGAATTTGATGCTTCCAGACGCGCACTCGCCGTGCTGGAAAGCTCGGGCATGCTGCAGGAGCAGGAACTTGGATACTCAAAAAAGGTATTAAATGCGGCAGCCTTGACCTATGTGGCGGCTGCGGCCGCGTCAATTTTACAGCTTTTGCGGCTGATTCTGCTGTTTGGCGGGGGAAGAAGGAAACGTGACTAATGAAAGACTGATTATACTGGAAACGCTTCTTGTAATCGGACAGGGGGAGGCTTACAGCCATATTATTATAAAGGATGTGCTGGATAAATACGCTTATTTGGACAGGCAGGAGCGCAGCTTTATCAAGCGGGTGACAGAAGGAACGCTGGAGCGGCGAATGGAGTTGGATTATTTCATCGACCAGTTCAGCAATATAAAGACTGGGAAGATGAAGCCGGTGATCCGCACGATTCTCGAAATGGGCGTCTACCAGTTAAAATATATGGATGCGGTCCCGGTCTCAGCAGTGTGCAATGAGTCAGTGAAGCTTGCGGAAAAAAAAGGATTCCATACACTGAAGGGCTTTGTAAACGGCGTTTTGCGTAACATAGCAAGGAACCTGGATACGGTCGCTTATCCGGACAGGAAAACGGACATATCCGCTTATTTATCCGTTCGCTATTCCATGCCAAAGTGGATTGTCAGGCTGTTTTTAGAGGAACAGGGAGAGGAAACGACGGAGAAGATGCTTCATGCGTTTTTAGAGCCCAGAGCGGTTACGGTTCGGGCAAACCTTTCTAAAATTCCTGTATCCGAATTAAAAAAAAATCTGCTAGAAGAAGGTATACAGATAGAGCAGGCACCGTATTTGCCCTATGCGCTGCACCTGATCAAGACGGATTCACTTTCCGGACTTCCTTCTTTTCAAAAGGGTTATTTCCAAGTGCAGGATATCAGTTCCATGCTCGTTTGTGAATTGGCCGGTATTCGGCACGGCAGCTATGTAATCGATGTGTGCGCCGCACCGGGCGGAAAAGCGCTTCATGCGGCCGACCGGCTAAATGGAAGCGGGTATGTTGAGGCCAGAGATTTAACAGATGCAAAGATCAGTCTGCTTGAAGAGAATATACGAAGGTGTGAGTTTTCCAATGTTGGTACTTCGGTGAAGGATGCCAGAATTTTGACGGAGGAATCGATCGAACAGGCGGATGTCGTGCTTGCCGATCTCCCTTGTTCGGGTTTCGGCGTTATG
>CAZBRY010000217.1:3682-3963 GCA_964494285.1 uncultured Lachnospiraceae bacterium | reverse complement strand
GACTCATCGGCGACGGCTACCTGCTCTGCACGATGGCTCAGAATCCGGATGTCATGGGTGCAAAGGGCGTTGAAGCATGTGTGAAGGCACTCGAAGGCGAATCGCTTGGCGGTGAAGTTGTGGATACGGGCGTTTCCGTATTGACGAAATAAATAAACCGTTTTAACGGGAGAATCAAAAGGATTGCGGAAAAGCGCAGGGCAAATTGCCCGGCGTTTTTCTGCAATAAAAAAGGGCTGTTCTTCCTTGAATTCAGGTCAGGGGAATGCTATGATAGCAGC
>CAZBRY010000217.1:0-3672 GCA_964494285.1 uncultured Lachnospiraceae bacterium | reverse complement strand
TAAAGGTGATTATTGCGGATGATGAAAAATTGATATGCAGGCTTGTACAGACGCTGGCAGACTGGCAGAGCCTTGGGATGGAGGTCGCGGGCACGGCTGAAAACGGCTTGGAGGCTCTTGAACTGATTGAGACGCTGAAACCGGATATTTTAATTACGGATATCCGTATGCCCGGCTGCAACGGGCTTGAGCTGATCGAACAGGCAAAGAAGCTAAGCCCCGAGTTGGAGGTCGTGATTATCAGCGGTTACGCGCATTTTGAATATGCGCAGACCGCGATTCGCTACGGCGTCGGCAATTATCTGCTAAAACCGATCAAGCAGGCCGAGCTGATGGACACGCTGAAAAGCATCCGGGAGAAAATCGAAAAGACAGCCGGACTGCTTGAGACGGAGCAAAACGGCAGACAGGCTGTGACAATGCTTCGCAACAGCCTGATCAGGGATCTGCTTTCCCCGCATTTTGAAGGCATTTCAGAGGAAACACTGAAAAATACCTATTACATAGACCCGAGCGCCGGCGTTTTACAGATGCTGCTGATCAAAATAGACAGCGGCGGGCCGAAAATGAGCGATTCCGCGGTGGAAATGCTGCAGGAAAAGGTGCGTGAGCTGCTGCTGTCTACACTGCGGGAGGATTGTGCGGGGGTGCTGCTTTATTTTCAAATGAGTACCGGTTATGGTTTGCTGCAATACAGAGAAGAAAAACGGACCGTTGTCCGGAAAAAAATAAGGGACTGCTTAAATCAGTTAAATGCCAGGAAGGATCTATACGGGCTTGTGGAATTTTCTCTGTCGCTCGGCAGACCGGTGAAGCGGGCCGAGGAGTTGATGCTTTCCTTAAAGGAGGCGCAGGCTGCGATCGCCGAACGTCTGGTGGAGGGCGTCGGCAGGCTTTTGGAGAATGTCCCAGGTGCTTCCGGAATCGAGCTGGAAGCGGTGCTGCAGCAATATGACAGACTGATCGGACAGGCGGTGGAGTTAGGCGATGAAACGTTGATCGATCAGGCGGTGGGGCTGCTGAAGGAGAAGGCGGCCGCCACGCAGAAGCTGTGCGGGCGCGAGGTATTGGAGCTTGTCGAAAAGGCGGGCGTTTTATTTATCACACGGATCGCCGTCGTAAGCGCGGATGATATCCGGCAGCAATTTGAGTTTAAATGCGGGCAGTGCGGCAGAATGGACGAATTATTTGAAGAGCTGCTTAAGATGCAGAAACAGCTTTTGAAAGAGGCGGGAGAGCTGAAAAGCAGCGAGGCCACAAAACCGATCCGGATGGCCAAGCAGTATGTGAAGCAGCATTTTGGCGAGCCGATCACACTGGAGGAGGTTTGCGAAAAGGCAGGCTTCAGCATCAGTTATTTTTCCGCGTTGTTTAAAAAGGAAACGGGAGAGGGTTTTTTAAAGTATCTGACAAAGGTGCGGATCGAGGAGGCAAAGACGCTGCTTCGGGAGACGGATATGGCCGTGTCGGAAATCTGTGAGCAGGTCGGCTATCTCGACAGGAAGCATTTCACGCATACGTTTCGGAAGGCGACGGGCTTAAATCCGGCGGAATACCGGAAAGTATACGGCTGACGGAGGACTGCTTTCATGAAAAAAACACTCTATTTATCCTTTCGGATTCAAATATTGACGGCTGTTGTTGCGGCGTTGTATCTTTTTTCAATGCTGATCTACGGCTGCGAAATGATCAAGGGGAATGTCTCGGTCTGGCCGCTTGTTGTGGAGGCGTTCTTTCTGATCGCGCTTGCGGCGCTGGCATGGATGTGGGTCATTAAGCCGTACCGGTACAATGAAAAGAATATGCGGCTGTTTTTGGACGGTTATACGACCGCGAACATGGAGGATTTAAGAAAGGTGGAGCTGACGCCGTCCGGCGCACGGGTGCTGGAACAGCTTTTAGGTATGATGGACTCGTCGGAGCTGTTAAAGCTCAATAAACGGCAGGCGCAATATCTCGCCCTGCAAAATCAGATTAATCCGCATTTTTTATATAATACGCTGGAGAGCATCCGCAGCGAAGCGATGATTGCGGGCCTGACGAGCGTATCCGATATGACGGAGGCGCTTGCCACGTTTTTCCGCTATACGATCAGCAAGGTCGAAAATCTCGTATCGGTAGAGGAGGAGCTGCAAAACTGCGAGACATATTTCAGTATTCAGCAGTACCGGTTCGGCGAGCGTTTAAGCCTTTCGATCGAATGTGACGCGCAGGACCGCGAGGAAATTTACAACTGCCGGATTCCGAAGCTGACGATGCAGCCGATTCTGGAAAACAGCATCATTCATGGGACCGAATGCAAAATTGGCAGCGGAAACCTGAAAATTTCTCTTGTGCGCAGCAAAAAGCGCCTGCTGATCCGCATTTCGGATGACGGCGTGGGCATCGATGCCGAAGTGCTCGAGCAGATGAACGAACGGCTGGAAAAGAGCGGCCGCGCGCTAAAGCCAAACGGGGAAAAGTCGGAGGGCGGGATCGCGCTTGTCAATGTCAACAACAGGATCCATCTGCTGTTTGGCGAGGAATACGGCCTGCATGTATTTTCAATGCCGGGCGTGGGGACGGATGTAGAAATCACGCTTCCGGCAATCACGAGCGACAGGCAAATCAAAAACCAAGAGGCATTGCGATGAAGGATGAAACGCTTAGGTTGGAGCGGGTGACCTACCAGGAGCAGGGGATCCTCCTGCTTGAAAATTTCAGTATGACGATTTGGGCGGGGGAAATCATGGGACTCGTGCCGGTCAATCATTATGGCCTGGCCGCTCTTTTGGAGCTGCTGCAAAGGAACCATCCGCTGCATTACGGCTATGTCTATTATAAAGAAAAGCTCGTCAACCACTGGCGCTATCCGTCCTACGGCGTCAACCGCATCAGCGTGATACGGAATAAAAGCTGTCTTGCGGCAAAACTGACGGTGGCGGACAATATTTTCGTGCTGCGTCCGGGCTTTCGCAAGCATGTGATTCAGCCGCGAATGCTGAAACGGCAGCTTCAGCCGTTTTTGCAGGATATTGGGATGGAAATCCGGGCGGAGGAGTATGTAGAAAAATTAAGCGCGTTTGAGCGGCTTGTCGTGGAAATTTTAAAGGCGGTCGTTGCAGGCAGCCATCTGGTCGTGCTTGAGGATATCGGGACGTTCGTCAGCGATACGGAGCTTGTGAAGCTGCATGAAATTCTGCGCCATTACGCAAAAAAAGGAATGTCGTTTTTGTATATTGCGGCGCATTTTGAGGAAGCGAGGCAGATTTGCGGGCGGACAGCCCTAATGATGAACGGGAAAATCACGAAGATCTTTCAGGACTCAGATCCGATTCCGGATACGTTTTCGTTTCAGTGTACGGAGGATTTTGAACGCCATGTGCGGGAGCAGCTTGAAAAAAAACCGGAAGCTGGAAAGCTATCCGAGACGGCAAGGCTTCCAAAGGCGGCATTTGAAACGGCGCATTTGTGCTGCGGAAATATCAAAGATTTGAGCTTGCGTGTGACACCAGGGGAATGCCTTGTCGTGCAGGATATGAATAACTGCCTGTTTCAGGACTTTCTGGATCTGCTCACGAAGGAGGGGACTTATAAAAACGGAGAGCTGTTCGTCGATGGGGAAGTGTTTTCTAAAAAGCGGGAGCGAAGCGTTGCCGTCATCCAGGAGTCCCCGACAAAGACGATGCTGTT
>CAZBRY010000216.1:0-3968 GCA_964494285.1 uncultured Lachnospiraceae bacterium | reverse complement strand
AGCCCCCTTCCGCATAACTTTGTTTTAGTTTATTATATCATAGCCCCCCATCACTTTTCGATCTTTCTTTTCACATATTTCCTCTACTTGCCCTTTTGACAACTTTTTGTTGTATATGATAACAACTATTGGTATTTATCCCTAATAAATTTCAGTTGGTACAATAAAAAAGGTACTAATTTTGGTGTTCCATTTGAACATTTGTCACTTTATAGGAGGTTTTGAAATGAATAATCTGAAATTATTGCGGGAATCACGAGGATTAAGTCAGCAAAAGCTTGCTGAGAAGTTCAATCTGAGCCAGCAATCCATATATAAATACGAAAATCAGCTTGCAGAACCGGATTTAACGACATTGATGCAGTTTGCGGAATTTTTTCATACCTCCGTTGACTATCTGATCGGATATACCTTGGACGATAAACCTTATTCCAACCCCTCTCTTATGGAAAAGGTGCTACCTCCCCATGAGGCACACCACCTTATCATGTACCGAAACCTGTCTAGTGATACGCAAAAGCATCTTGACAGCATACTGGATAATATTGTGCCTGATCAGGACTATATTAGCAAATTCAAATAAACTTTATTTTCCCATTACTTGAAACGAAGTACGCATATCACCACATTTACAGGAGATATGCGTACTTTGTATTTATAACAGCTTATCCATTATATTTGTATCTTTTATCAGCAAATTTCTGCTCCGGCAGGTATTGGCCTTTCCGGCGTCATCAGGGAGACGTTCCCTTCCGCATCCTCGGCACTCAACAGCATTCCTTCCGATAACAGTCCCGCTAATGTCGCAGGCTTTAAATTTACAAGCACCATAACTTTTTTTCCGATCACTTCTTCAGCCTTATAATACTGTTTGATGCCAGAAACAATCTGCTTTATCTCATTGCCAATGCGAACCTTAAAACAAAGAAGCTTTTTGGACTTTGGCACCTCCTCACAGGAAATAATCTCTCCTACCTGAAACTGCAGCTTCGCAAAATCGTCATAGGTTATTTCCGGTTTTGCCTCAATCGTAATGCCCTCTTCCTGTATGGATTCCTTCGCTTGCTCTGCTGTTTCCTCCTCCGTTACAGCCTGCCTTCCTTCCACCTGCTCGAGCACCTCTTTCCTATCAAAGCGTGCAAACAAAATTTCCGGCGCCTCGCTCACCTTTGTACCCGATTCATAAATGCCAAAATCGGAAAGCAACTCATAATCCCGTTCGGTTCCTCTTAGCTGCATCAAAATCTTTTCTGCCGTCTCAGGCATAAACGCCGTTAATAGGTTCGCTCCGATGCAGATGCTTTCAACCAGATGATAAAGCACTTGGGAAAGGCGTTCTCTCTTCGTCTCATCCTTTGCAAGCACCCATGGCTCCGTTTCATCAATATATTTATTACATCTTTTAAATAGCACAAAAAGCTCTGTCAAGGCATCGGCTACGCGTAGTTGTCCCATTTTTTCCTCCACCCTTGCCTTTGTTCCTGTTACAACCGCGATCAAATCTTTATCAATTGGCTCGTTTGCACCGGTCCTTGTGACAATACCGCCGAAATATTTATTACTCATCGAGATTGTTCTGTTTACAAGATTTCCAAGCGTGTTAGCCAAGTCTGAATTAATTCGCTCTACCAAAAGCTCCCATGAAATCACTCCGTCGTTCTCAAATGGCATCTCATGCAGCACAAAATAACGTACAGCATCTACGCCGAATACTTCTACAAGATCATCGGCATAAATGACATTTCCTTTGGATTTACTCATTTTTCCGTCGCCCTGCAGCAACCAGGGATGACCGAACACCTGCTTCGGAAGGGGCTCCCCAAGTGCCATCAAAATAATCGGCCAATAAATAGTATGAAAACGTACAATGTCCTTCCCAATCAAATGCAAATCCGCCGGCCACAGCTTTTTATACTGCTCAGTGGAATCACCGTCCGCATCATACCCAATCCCGGTAATATAGTTAGATAACGCATCAATCCACACATAAATCACATGTTTTTCATCGAAGTCAACCGGAATACCCCATTTAAAAGACGTTCTGGAAACACACAAATCCTGCAGTCCCGGAAGCAAAAAATTATTCATCATTTCATTTTTTCTTAATACCGGCTGAATAAACTCCGGGTGTGTATGAATATGCTCAATCAGCTGATTCGCATACTTGCTCAACTTTAAGAAATATGCTTCTTCCTTTGCGAGAACAACCTCTCGTCCGCAATCCGGACATTTGCCATCCACAAGCTGGGCTTCCGTCCAAAAGGATTCGCACGGTGTACAGTACATTCCCTCATAAGAGCCTTTATAAATATCTCCTTGATTGTATAGCTTTTTAAAAATTTTCTGAATTTGTTTCTCGTGATTTACATCCGTTGTACGGATAAAATTGTCATAAGAAGTATTCATCAAGTCCCAAAGTCCCTTTACAACGCCGGAAACCTGATCCACATATTCCTTTGGTGAAATACCTGCTTCCCGCGCTTTCATCTCAATTTTTTGACCGTGTTCATCTGTTCCCGTCTGGAAGAACACATCATATCCCTGCTGCCGCTTAAACCTCGCAATACTGTCCGCCAGTACAATTTCATAGCTGTTGCCGATATGTGGCTTCCCTGACGTATAGGCAATCGCCGTTGTCATATAAAATTTTTTCTTTTCCATTTTGTCTCTCCTTCCTACTAGGCAAAGCAACGTTCGCCCGTTACACACAAAAACCCGTCTTCTCCTATGAGAAGACGGGTGTATAATCCGTGGTACCACTTCTATTCATCCGCCTGATGGCGAACCTCACTTTCCGCTATAACAGGCGGACCTGTTGCAGCCTTACCGAACGGCAGACTCAAACTCATTCTCCGTCTCGGCTCAGTGCACTGCTCAAAAGCCATTTTCAGCAATAATTCCCGCATCCCTCTCAGCACTCACCGTTTCGGCGGGGGATTTCTCTGTAGCATTCCTTATCTGCTTACTCTCTTTCTCACTGCGTTTACAAAAAAGGTTATACTCAGACTAACATTTATCTATTTTCCTGTCAAGGCATTCCGTTTTAAGATCCTATCGTGTTTTTCAGTTACATGCTTCCTGAAACTTCTTCCAGCTTTCACTGTGAAGATCTTCTGCCTCCTGGCTGACATTCTGAATAATCTCTCCTTTTCCAACCTCGTCGGGAAGCGTGATCATTGGCTTCATCTCTTCTGATATAAATTCCTCTGCGGCTTTGTTTGTACAGTAATATCCCAAGTATTCCGCGCATTTTGCGCCGTTTTCCGGCTGCAGAATGTAGTCAAGAAATGCATGTGCCGCTGCCGTATTAGGCGCCTTGGATGGTATGAACCCGGCCATAATGCCAAATCCTAAGCCCTCCTTCGGATAAGCAACCGATAACTCGGGCCTTGCCATCAGAGCCTGCGTTACCTGTGAGGTATAAAGCAGCGCAGCCGAAGCTTCCCCGCTGATAATATAATCCTGCGTATTGCTGTCACTGATCAAACGGATATTCGGCGCAAGTTTTATCAGCTTTTCACCTGCTTTTCTGATTGTATCCAGATTCTCCGTATTAAACGACTCTCCCATTGTTTTTAACGTAATACCGTTGATTACTCTGTAATTTCCTACAATCGCAAGATTGTTTTCAAGCTTTTCATTCCACAGATCCTCATAGCTTGTAATTTCAAAGCCCGTTGCTTCCTGATCATACACAATCAGTGGGATTCCAGCGCCTACAGGTATCGTATATTCATCCGACGGATCATAAAAGTATCCTTGGTAAATCGGATTGACGTTGCTGAAATTTGGCATCTGGTTCTTATCAAGCTTCTGTGCAAGACCCTCTTGAATCACAAGCTCAATAATATAATCGTCCGCAATGACGAGGTCATAATCCCCGCCCTTTGTTTCCTCCAGTTTTGCCAGCATATCCTCATCATAATCGAAATTTGTATAATTGATCTTAACACCGGTTTCTGCTTCAA
>CAZBRY010000215.1:2394-3974 GCA_964494285.1 uncultured Lachnospiraceae bacterium | reverse complement strand
ACGAGGGAAAGCAGGAAATTCAACAATGATAGATGGGATTACGGAACGGATACTCACGATCGAGCCCGAGCATGCAAAAAATATTTATGGCGCATTTGATACGTATTTAAAAAAAATAGAAAAAGCATTTCAGGTGACGATTGTCGATCGGAACGAAGGAATCAAAATCATCGGAACAAAGGAACAGGCCGACCGTGCGATGATGGTTCTTACACAATTACAGGAACTCTCCAGACGCGGAAATATTATTCATGAGCAGAATGTCGATTATGCGATCGCAATGCTGATGGATGAAAGACAGGATGCCGTTCTGGAAATTGACAAGGATTTGATTTGTCATACGACAAACGGAAAGCCAATAAAGCCAAAGACACTCGGTCAAAAGGAATATGTGGATGCGATTCGTAAAAAGATGATTGTATTTGGAATTGGTCCGGCAGGAACCGGAAAGACCTATCTGGCAATGGCAATGGCGATTACCGCATTTAAAAATGATGAGGTAGGACGGATTATTTTGACTAGGCCCGCAATTGAAGCGGGAGAGAAGCTCGGCTTTCTTCCTGGCGATTTGCAGAGTAAGGTAGATCCTTACCTGCGTCCGCTTTATGATGCGCTGTATCAGATCATGGGGGCAGAAAGTTTTCAAAAAAACATGGAAAAAGGGCTGATTGAGGTGGCTCCGCTCGCTTATATGCGCGGACGGACACTTGACAATGCCTATATCATTCTTGATGAGGCACAAAACACGACGCCGGCACAAATGAAAATGTTTCTGACAAGGATTGGATTTGGCTCTAAGGTTGTTGTTACGGGTGATCGGACGCAGAAGGATCTGGCACCTTCCGCTGTATCGGGTTTGGATATGGCCATCCGTGTTCTTGGGAAAATCGAGGAAGTAGGCTTTTGCACGCTGACAAGTAAAGATGTCGTCAGACATCCGCTTGTGCAGAAGATCGTCAAGGCTTATGAGGAATTTGAGGAAAAAGAGGGCAGGCAGACAGTTGCGGCTGTCCGCAAAAACAAAAAAGTGAAAGGAAAAAGAACCGGACGATGACATATCATATTGAAACAGAGGTAGAAAACAAGCTTGACTTTTCTTACGAGGAATTATTTTCACGGATTGTGGAAACCGTATTGGAAGAAGAGGGCTGTCCTTACGAGGCAACAGTCAATCTTCTACTCACAAACAATGAATCTATTCAGGAAATCAATCGGGAAAACAGACAGCTTAATAAGCCGACGGATGTGCTTTCATTTCCGATGGCAGAGTATGAAACCCCGGCAGATTTCAAGAAAATAGAAGAGCAGGAGGGCTGTTTTGAACCGGATTCGGGGGAACTGATGTTGGGAGATATCGTGATTTCACAGGATCAATTACTGGTACAAGCGCAGGAGTACGGACACAGCGTAAAAAGAGAATTTGCTTTTCTTATCGTACATAGTATGTTACACTTAATTGGATATGATCATATTGAGGAAGCCGATAGGGTGCTGATGGAAGCGAGGCAGAAATATTTGATGGAGTTGCTTGGTATTCCAAGATGAGAGGTTTTCGAGCGATACATAAGGGGAACGTTTAC
>CAZBRY010000215.1:0-2384 GCA_964494285.1 uncultured Lachnospiraceae bacterium | reverse complement strand
TACAGATAGGAAACGATTGGGAAATGGCAAATCAGGAAAACAAACATTCAAATTTTATAGTACAGGGTGGAATCCTTGCGGTGACCGGTATTATATCACGTCTGATCGGTTTGATTTACAGGGTGCCCCTGCAAAAGACGATCGGGGATGCGGGAATGGGTTATTATTCCGCTGCCTTTCAGATTTATTCAATCATGTTGATTATTTCTTCCTATAGTCTGCCAGTCGCTGTGTCAAAGCTCGTGGCGGCAAGGGCGGCAAAGGGACAATATAAAAATGCACGTAAAGTTTATCATGGGGCGCTGCTATTTGCTTTGATTTCCGGTGGGACGACCTGTTTGATCGTATATTTTGGAGCTGACGCGATGGCGGGTACGTTGATGAACTTACCAAAAAGTGCAATTGCGTTGCAGGTGCTTGCGCCCACGCTGCTTATCGTGGCAGTTATGGGGGTAATCAGAGGATATTTTCAGGGACTTGGTACGATGATGCCCACCGCTGTTTCCCAACTTGTTGAGCAGATGATCAATGCCGTTGTCAGCATTGCCGCAGCAGTATATTTATTTGAATATGGCACCAAGGTTTCGGCTTTGCTTCGCGATAATGCCTACGCTTCCGCATATGGAGCGGCGGGCGGCACGCTCGGAACAGGTGTCGGGGCGGCAGCCGGCCTGCTTGTACTCGCAGTCATGCTGATCGTCCATAACCGAACGATGAGTAAAAATGTTAAAAAAGATGCTACCCGTTATACGGATAGCTTTGGAAAAGTTTTTCAGGTTTTGATACTCACAATTTTACCGGTTATTTTAAGCACGACAATTTACAATATCAGCGATACTTTGGATCAGGGTATATTTAATTATATCATGACTGCCAAAGGACTGGGGGAATTGAAAGCCGCTTTATGGGGAATTTTCTCAACTAAATACAAGGTGCTTACAAGTGTTCCAATTGCACTTGCCAGTGCCATTTGTTCTTCAATGATGCCATCCCTGACGGCCTGTATGGAGCAGGGAGAGGTGCGCCTTGCGCGTCACAAAGTCAGTACGGCGACGAGGTTTACGATGATTCTGACGATTCCATGTGCTGTGGGTTTGAGTGTCCTTGGTAAGCCCATTATTTCCATGCTGTTTACCGGCGAGGTGGATATGCCGGCGCAGCTGTTACGGGTTGGTTCGGTTTCAGTCGTTTTTTATTCGCTTTCGACACTTTCTAATGGTGTGTTGCAGGGGATTGACAAAATGCGGATTCCTGTCAGGAATGCCGCGATTGCGCTTGTTCTTCATCTGGGCGTGCTATATGTGACACTTGCTGTATTTGATTGGAAGCTATATGGGGTTGTGTTCTCCGGCATCCTGTTTGCCTTGTTGATGTGTATTCTAAACTGGATCGGAATCGGAAAATATCTACATTACAAGCAGGAGATCAAGCGTACATTTGTGATTCCGCTCATCTCATCCGGCATCATGGCGCTGTTTGTCTGGCTCTTAAATTTCCTGCTGTCCAAAGTGACGTCCACGATTGTTTCTGTATTCGTTTCTATTTTTGTCGGTGCATGCATTTATTTTGTCGTACTTGTTTTACTGCGCGGCGTGAAGGAATCCGAAATTAGGAGATTTCCAGGTGGCAGCGTACTGGCAGCAATGGCAAGGCTGCTGCATTTGTTGTAATACGGATTTCTAATCATTTTGTATAAAAGAATAAAAAAAAGCTGATACTATAGGCGGAGGGAACGCGTATGAACAAGACCTATCTACTCAGCTTTTTATTATGTATTTTATTTTTAGGATGCGTTTATTTTGGAAGCTATTATTACGTGACGAAATATATGACGGAGCCGATTGTGGAAGATTACAATCAGGTAACGCTAAACAGCGAAACCGTTGAAGCACCGCAGGAGGAGTCAGATGCTGCGATTTATGTAGACACCAATGAGGAAGAACGAATTGATAGTTACACAAACTATATTCTGGAAAGCTATGATATGACGAATTATGAGCTGCATGAGGAAAAGCTTCCGATGCCGTCAGAATATATCGGGCTGACGAGAGAGGGGCTTATTACTTACCTGGAGGATTATGCGAGGTATCCAAGCGAAGAGGATCAGGAAAAATTTCTGGAGGATATTCAGTTGATTTCCTATTCAGACGAGAAAATCATTATTCGCAAGTCATTTAAGCCGGAAGAAATTCCGGAAACGTTTTACTTAATGGTTGAAAATAATATGGTAAATGTTTATTATAAGGATAAGAAAACGGTCTATATGTATACGGATATTTCATTGAATACATTGCCGCTTGATGTGCAAAGTGAGATTATCAGCATCAAATATATTCGCTCACCTGAGGAACTTTATAATTTTTTGGAGACATACTCGAGTTGAC
>CAZBRY010000214.1:0-3984 GCA_964494285.1 uncultured Lachnospiraceae bacterium | reverse complement strand
TTTCCGGATTTTGTCTCATCGGTTTTTCCGCGTAGCTCTCTTAAAAGTTCCTTTTCCTGACTCTGCGCTTTAAGCAGGGCCTCGTATACTTCTACCGTTTTCGCGTCAGGCTCCGTGATCAGCAGACCATTTCCACCGTCGAGGATGCAGGGCTTTCCATCCATGGACTCGTCAACGTCGATCTGAATAACAGCGGGAATGTTCATCGTGCGCGCGAGGATGGCCGTGTGGGAATTCGATGAACCCTTTTTCGTTACGAAAGCATGTATTTTCGACTTATCCAACTGCACTGTCTCACTCGGAGTCAAATCCTCCGCAGCCAATATAATTGGCTCCTCTGCGTTGATGACAAGATCAGCTTCTCCTGTGAGGTTTCTGATTACCCGTTCCGAAATATCTCTTATATCTTCTGCACGTGCCTTAAAATAGTCGTCTTCCATCGCCGCAAACGTCTTTGAAAAATTGTCTCCTGTCGCGGCAACGGCATATTCCGCATTCAGGCTCTGGCTTTCAATCACATGATATACGGCATTGTTGTAATCGTCGTCCTCCAGCATCATCACGTGGACCTCGAATATCTGCGCATCGGCTTCGCCGATGTCCTGCCTCGTTTTTTCATAAAGCGTCTGCAGATCACGGAGGGCCGCATCGCGAGCCTCCTCATACCGCCGCTTTTCAGAGGCAGGCTCTGCCACCCGCCTGCGGGTGACAGTCTGCTCCTTTTTTCTGAGGAAGGTGATCCGGCCTATGGCAACTCCTTCATAAATTTTTTTTCCTTTATATTCTGTCATGGCAGTCTCCCATTACAAAGTCTCCGACATGAATTTCTTTACAGCGGCAACAGCCTCGGCTTCGTCTGCGCCCTCCACGGTGACGGTCACAGCGGCACCGTGTCCGACGCCAAGCCCCATGACCGACATCAGCGCTTTTGCGCTCGCGCTCTTTCCGTCGCAGGAAATTGTCACATCGCTTTCAAACTGCTTCGCGCACTTCGCAAGCAGTCCTGCCGGACGTGCATGGATTCCTACCTCGTCTGTAGTGACATACTCAAATTTCTGCATATACCTTTTTCCTTCCTGCGGATCTCACTAACTATTTTCTCCGTTGCTCTCAATTATTTTTTTATACCAATCAAAGGACTTCTTCTTTCTTCTCGCAAGTGTCCCCGTTCCGTCGTCGTATTTCTCCACATAAATGAAGCCGTAACGCTTTGCCATTTCGCCTGTCGAAGCGCTCACAAGATCGATGCAGCCCCATGGCGTATAGCCTATCAGGTCCACGCCGTCCTTCACCGCTTCGCGCATCTCGCCGATATGCTTCTTCAAATAGTCGATGCGGTAATCGTCGCAAATGCTGCCGTCCGCCTCGATTTCATCGCGCGCGCCAAGTCCGTTTTCCACGACCATGACCGGAATGCCGTAGCGGTCATAAATTTCATTCAGCGTATAGCGAAGCCCCTTCGGGTCGATCTGCCATCCCCATTCGCTCGATTCTAGATAAGGGTTCTTCTTCCCGCCAAGCAGGTTGCCGCCCGTCTTTTCCCCTCCATTGTCCGCGCTTACACAACTGCTCATGTAATAGCTGAATGTATAAAAATCGACCGTTCCTTCCTTTAAAATCCGCGCATCGTCCGGCTCCATCCTGACCTGAACACCGTTCTCCTCGAAATATCTGTCCGCATAGGAGGGATACTCCCCCCGCACCATAATATCAGAACAGAACCAATTTTTCATTTGCATTTCTCTCTGCGTGCAAATCATATCGTCAGGACTGCACGTAGCGGGATACATCGTGATAAAGCAGATCATATTCCCCATTTTAAATTCCGGGTAATGGTCGTGCGCATATTTTACTGCCGCTGCGCTCGCGACAAATTGATGGTGCAACGCCAGGAACCTGATCTGCGGGTCATCCGGCACCTCCATAACGGAGCCGGAATAACCTTTCACCGTGCCAAGCGAAAGCACACTTCCAAACGGCATTGTGCCCGCATTAATTTCATTGAAGGTCAGCCAGTACTTCACCTTTCCGTCATATCGCTTAAAAATCACCTTGCAATAATTCATAAAAAGTTCGATGCATTTTCTGTCTGCCCAGCCGTTATACTTTTCTGCAAGGGCATAAGGCATTTCATAATGCGAAATCGTTACAAGCGGTTCGATCCCGTATTTCAGACATTCGTCTATGACGCTGTCATAAAAAACAAGTCCCGCCTCATTCGGCATTTGTTCTTCTCCCGTGGGAAAAATTCTCGTCCACGCGATAGAAAAACGGAAGGTCTTAAAACCCATCTCGGAAAAAAGCCGGATATCCTCCTTATAATGATGATAAAAATCAATTGCCTCATGGCTCGGGTAAAGCGTACCGGACTCTATCGCCGTTGTGATCCGCTTCGGCG
Organism: uncultured Lachnospiraceae bacterium; assembly: GCA_964494285.1. GTDB lineage: Bacteria > Bacillota > Clostridia > Lachnospirales > Lachnospiraceae > JAEYFP01. The sequence continues at coordinate 1,586 of CAZBRY010000214.1, read as the reverse complement.
CGTCCTTTGTACCGTTCGTGCACATGTCCGAGGTGGAAGGACCTTTGCCGTCCGCATCCCACGCGCCCTCAAGCTGGTTGGCGGCAACCGCGCCGCCCCAGAGAAAATCGCTTCTAAATGTTTTCATAGTAACCATCCTTTCCTGTTCAAAGTACTGTGATCAGCTCGTCTCCAATCACTACAACGTCCGCATCCGTAGGAACAATGTCCGTATAAGCATCTGTGTTTGTTATGATGACCGGCGTATCGATCGGATATCCCGCCGCCTTGATCGCGTCGATGTCAAATTCGAGCAGCAGCTCGCCCTTATTTACATGCGCGCCCTCGCTGATCTTTTTTGTAAAGCCCTGTCCATCCAGCTTGACCGTGTCCATTCCGATATGGATCAAAATTTCCGCGCCTCCGTCCGATGTGATGCCGAGCGCATGTCCGGTCTTAAAGAAGGTCGTGATCGTGCCGCTCACCGGCGCGAATACCTTGCCCTCGGACGGAACGATCGCCACGCCGATCCCCATTGCCTCCGAGGAAAATGCCTTGTCGGAAATTTCGTTCAGCGGCTTGATCCTTCCTTTGATCGGCGCCGTGATAACTTCATTTTTTGCCGTGCCTTTTTTGCCTTCCACCGCCTGTGTCTTTACCGGCTCATCGTCCTGATAGGTTGCAAATGTGAGAATAAAGGAAATTGCCATTGCGACGAGCATCGCGATCACTACCCAATACATGCTGTAGGCGGAATTATTTGCATTGTCAATATAGCTTGGCAGTCCGAACAGTCCGAGGCCGCCGAGCGAATAGCTTTTTACACCCATGAAGCCGATGATACCGCCGCCGATGGAAGCGCCGATACAGGAAATCACGAACGGCTTTTTCTTCGGAAGCGTCACGCCGTAAATAGCAGGCTCGGTTACGCCGAACATACCGGAAATAAATGCCGGGATCGCAATTTCCTTCAGCTTGCGATTCTTTGTCTTAAGGATGATCGCGAGCACTACCATAGATTGTGCGAATGAAGCCGCAAAGTAAGGGGAGAGCACGAAATCAGAACCGACCGTTGAAAAATTGATGATCGCAAGCGGGATCAGTCCCCAATGCAGGCCGAAGATAACGAGAACCTGCCATACCGCGCCGAGTACGAGTCCCGCAATCAGACCGCCGACAACAGGAACGCTGTAAAGAGCGTTGAATACCGCGCCGATGATGGAACAAAGCGCTGTGGAAATTGGTCCGATCACGAGATACGTAGCCGGAACCATGATCGTAAGCGTCAAAACCGGAACAATAAACAGCTTTACGACGTCAGGAACAACCTTTCTCCATACCTTTTCCACCTTGGCTGCCACAAATACCGCCAAAATGATTGGAACAACGCTGGACGGATATCCGCTTGCCGGAACCAGCACCGGAATGCCCAAAAATTTGCTGTAATAGCTCGTCGCAAAAATTGTGTCGGCAAATAGAGTACCAAGCACTTCACCACTACTCAAATTGACCATTGCCGGATAGCAGAGCGCACTACCAATTGCCATGCCAATAAATTTATTACACTTGAATTTCTCCGCCGCTGTATAACCAAGAATGATCGGCAG
>CAZBRY010000213.1:0-4006 GCA_964494285.1 uncultured Lachnospiraceae bacterium | reverse complement strand
ATACTAAGTTCCAGTTTTTGGCTGAATGGACTGGAATTTAACTTTTCAATTCAGCCAACCTACCGGCTCTTAAACGTCAGGGATCAGCATTTATATAGCGATAAGTTTCAGCTTTCCGTAGTAGGTCTGACACAAATAGATCTTGCCACGAAAGAGGACAAAGAATATCAGTTCGATTATTGGGCGGCGCTTTTTAAAGCGACGACATGGGAGGAAACCAGAATGCTTGCAGAAAAAAATGACGCCATTCGGGAGGCTTTTGAAACAATCTATCAGCTCAGCCGCGAAGAGGAAATCCGCCTGCAATGCGAAGCGCGCGAGGACTACTACCGCCGCCAGCGGGATGTCCATATTCATTATGGAAACGAACTGAAGAAAAAAGACTCTGATAGGAAATAATAAATTTCCGTCTCAGAGTCTTTCACTTTTACCTAATTAAATTCATTTTTCATCGTTTGAAGCATTGAAAAGATCAGTCCATTCTCTTCTGGATCAGCTTTGCCGCCTCACCGCCAAGCATCGGCAGGAATGCGAACAGGAGCGCGAAAATCATCTCATCAAAAGTCAACGGAACCGTGCTGAATACCGGATTCAAGAATGGCACGTAGATGCTTGCGATCATAAACAACACGGAAACAAGAACACATTTGTTCAGATAGCTGTTTTCGAACACCTTCATACGGAACACCGAGACGGATTCCGAACGCGCGGAGTACGCACGCAGCAGTTCGCCCAGAACAAGTGTCAAGAAGCAGGCGCTTCTTGCCACATCGAGGGAATCATGTACATAGTACCCATAGATAAACGAAGCGAGCGTTCCGACTGCAAGCGCCAGACTCTGGATAAGGACCGCAACAGCCATCTTCTTGTTGACAATTGGTTCTGCCGGGTCGCGAGGCGGTTTGTTCATCACGCCCGGCTCCTCTTTTTCCATACCGAGGGCAAATGCCGGGAATGCATCAGTGATCAGGTTAATTGACAACAGTTGGATCGCAACGAGCGGAACCGGGAGATTCGCAAGCATTGCAAAGAAAATAACAAGAATCTCGCCAATGTTGCAAGAGAGCAGGAAGCCGACCACCTTCCGGATGTTGCTGTAAATCGTACGGCCTTCCGCAACAGCGCGGACAATGCTGGCAAAGTTATCGTCGGTTAGAATCATATCGGCTGCTTCCTTAGAAACGTCCGTGCCTGTAATACCCATTGCAACACCAATATCCGCATGCTTCAGCGAAGGCGCGTCATTTACACCGTCACCTGTCATCGCGGCAATATTGCCGTTTGACTTAACCGCATCGACGAGACGTACTTTATGTTCCGGCGATACGCGCGCAAATATGTTCGTATTCCTGACACACGCGCAAAGCTGTTCTTCCGTCATCTCCGAAATCTCACGTCCCTCGACGACGTCATCCGTCACAATGCCAAGCTGGCTGCCAATCGCACTCGCCGTAATTTTATGGTCACCGGTAATCATCTTAACCTGAATACCGGCAGTTTTACAAATATCGATCGCCTCTTTGGCTTCCTCACGCGGCGGATCGATCATGCCGAGCAGACCGACAAAGATTAGGTTATTCTCTGCTTCTAAAGAGGTGTCTACCGCATCCATAATACGATAAGCAACACCGATGACACGCAGTGCGGACTCGGCAAACTCTTTATTTTTTGCAAGAATTTCTTCTCTCTTCGAATCAGTAAGTGCTTGCACCTGTTCCGCAATCTCCACATCATCGCAGCGGCGTAGCAGCTCATCCGGAGCTCCCTTTGTGTACATCACAATTTTATTGTTGATTTTATGGAACGTGGACATCAACTTTCTGTCCGAATCAAACGGAATTTCCTGCAGACGCGGATATTTCTCTTCCCAATCCGGCTTTTCCATTCCGTATTTATGAGCCAGCACAACCATCGCTCCCTCTGTCGGATCACCGATGATTGTCTCTTTCTCAGGACTATATGTCGAATCATTACAAAGCAGTCCGCCTTCAATGACCTTTCTAACGGAGTCACCGGCAGCATTTCCCATTTCGTCCGTCACATCACCGACAGGACTGTAGCCGCTTCCGCTCACATTAAAAACATCGCTTATATTATAAATCTTTTGGATTGTCATCTTATTCTGTGTCAGCGTACCGGTCTTGTCAGAACAAATAACCGTCGTGCTTCCAAGTGTCTCAACCGCACTCAGTCGCTTAATAATCGCGTTGCACTTCACCATTCGCTGCATCCCCATGGCAAGCACAACAGTCACAACAACGGTAAGTCCTTCCGGAATCGCCGCAACCGCAAGAGAAACAGAGGTCATGAAAATATCAAACAGCTCCATACCATGGAACAAACCGAGCAGGAAGATTACGCCGCAAATGACAAGGCAGACGATTCCGAGCAGCTTTCCAAGGCTATCCAGCTTCTTTTGCAGAGGAGTCGATTCATCCGGTGTATCGTTGAGCATATCGGCAATGTTACCCATCTGCGTCTGCATGCCGGTGTTAGTAATCACACCTTTTCCGCGGCCATATGTAATAACAGTGCCCATATAAGCACAGTTAATGCGGTCACCCAAACTTGCATCGTCTGCAAGCACGACCTTTTCATCCTTTTCTACCGGAACAGATTCACCGGTCAGTGCGGCCTCATCCACTTTCAGGTTTACCGCTTCAATCAGACGCAGGTCGGCCGGAATATAATCTCCGGCTTCCAAAATAGCGATGTCACCCGGTACAACATCTGAAGATGCCACCTCCATCACTTGCCCGTCACGCAATACCTTGGCATGCGGACTTGCCATTTCCTTGAGCGCTTTCAGCGCATTGCTCGCTTTATTTTCCTGATAAACTCCCAAAATTGTATTCAGCACAACAATTGCTAAAATGATAATACCTTCCAGCGCTTCACCGAGTGCAATGGAAATAATAGCGGCAATAATTAGTATAATAACAAGGAAATCCTTGAGCTGTTCCAGTGTCATCTGGAAGATACTCTTCTCTTTGCCTCCCTCCAAACGATTGTGACCGTGCTGAGAAAGACGCTTGTCCGCCTCTTCACTTGTCAACCCGGTATTTGGATTAACCTGAAGCTCCTGCATCGTATCTGTTACTGATTGATTAAAGAAAATTTTCATATAACAACTCCTCTCTTTTATTGATATCGCAAAAGGAGGGGTATTGATCCCTCCTTTCCGTATCATGCTCCCGTTTTTTTGTATTATAGCAAATACGGTATAATTTTTCAATCTTTTCGTTGCGCTAAATCTCTGTAAACTACTACATCCTCAAATAGGTGCCGGATCATTTCCTCAGTCACGTGTACGTTTTAGTAGTTTCCTCCGAGGCCCCGTCTCCGATGCTGTTCTTGTCCTCCTCCGGCGAAAACATGCTGATGGCCTTCGCCAGATCTCCGAGATTATCGCGGTTCACCTTGATAACCCCTCCTTTCGAAAGGGGAATTGTCAATACATTCTTGGGATTGCTCGTTATATCTCCAAGACACAGCGCCTTATTTTTATCATCGCATAAAAAAATAACGCCATTATAATCAATAATCCCGTTTTGGGCCAGATGGGAATAGGGGGATTTTGATTTATGATCGATACGATCCTGTAGGGAGGTGAGGTCACTTGATCGGTCTTCCCGTATGACAGCCGCAGACATTGTACCTAGCCGCAAATTTGTCTTTACCGTATTTTCCGGTGTTTCCAAAATTTTGCAATTTCTCTGATGGAGCAATCCTCATAATAGAAAAAATAGAGACAGTCTCTGTATTTTGCCAACAGATCAAGCCATGCCCTCTCATGCTCCTCATTTTCAAATTCCGGCCGATACTTAAGCAGGTAGTACTTCCTAAAATAATTTTCCAGTCGTTTGTTTCCCATATCCCCTGTCTTATCCGGCACATGCAATGCCCGGATCATTGATCCCTTCATAAGTAATACGAATGAACGAATTAAAAAGTTTCAAAAAATGAAAATCAGCCGATTATCTGTTATAGGTATATCGGCCGATTC
>CAZBRY010000212.1:0-4043 GCA_964494285.1 uncultured Lachnospiraceae bacterium | reverse complement strand
ACAAAGCTTGGAGGATATATGATTCTGTTTTCCATTCTCTCCGAGCTGCTTATGCGGCTTTTGATGCCTGTTTCTGAGACGCTCTCCTGCTTCGTTGCCGGAAGCCTTGAAATAACAAACGGAACCGAAAGAATCATCGGTTCCGGATTGTCTTTTTATCAAAAAAGGCTATTTATACTCACTACGACAAGCTTTGGCGGCATTTCCTGCATTTTTCAAACAAAAAGTCTGCTTACAGAAACCGACATCTCCATGACCCGCTATGTCTTCGCCAAAACAGGAATGGCGTTTTTAACGGCATTGCTCGTGCGGCTACTTATTTAGAATATCAAGATTGATACCGCCCGGATCCACTCCCGCATTTTTCATAATTCCTTCACCGGAAGGCATGCCGCCTTCAAGCATAGCAATCTCACTTTCGAGCTCTACCTGCGGATACAACTCGGAACGATTTTTTGTAATAACGGCCTCGCATTCTCTCAACTGGGCAACAAGCGATCCATATTTGGCTTCTGCCGTGTCAATCCCATGCGCGACAATATTTTGCAGCTCTGCAAGCATATCATCCGTATATTTCATGGAGGATTGACGAATACCATTTGCATCCTCCGTCGCACTGTCAAGAATCTGCTGTGCCTGATTTACAGCCTGCTGTACAACTTCATTTGCCTGCGCATATGCCTGCTGCATAATCTCATGTTCGTTGATCATATGATCCGTATGCGTCTGTGCCTCGCTGATCAGCGCATCCGCCTTTTCTTTCGCGTCATTTAAAATCGCTTCTTTATTGCTGATGATTTTCTGATAACGCTTGATTTCATCGGGAGTCTTCATCCGAAGCTCTCGCAGCAGCTCGTCCATATGTTCCTTGTCCACAAGTATTTTTGTGTTGGAAAGCGGCTGGTATTTGCAATTATCAATAAAATCTTCAATTTCTTCAATAATTTGCTCAATTCTACTGCTCATATCATTCTCTCCTCAACTTGTAAATTGCTTAGTAACTTCGCAGAATATTATATTTCGCATAGGTCAGCTCTGCAATAAACGGTGGTACAAATTTAGAAATGTCTCCGCCGAAGCTTGCCACCTCTTTTACCGTGGAAGAGCTCAAATAGGCATACTCCAAGCTTGTCGTCAAAAATATTGTATCAACATTTTCGGCTAGTTTATGGTTGGTCTGAGCAAGCTGAAGTTCATACTCAAAATCGGTGATTGCGCGCAGTCCCCTTATTACCACGTTTGCATTCGCCTGTTTCGCATATTCGGCAAGCAGACCCTCATAACTGTTTACGGATACATTTGGCATTCCCGCTGTTACCTCTTTTAACATATTAACACGTTCCTCTACAGAAAACAACGGAGTCTTCACTTTGTTGTTTAATACGCTGACGGTCAGTTCATCAAAAATATTCGCTGCCCGCTTGATAATATCAATATGCCCGAAGGTAACCGGATCAAAGCTTCCCGGGTAGATCGCTGACTTCATTCGTGCCTCCCTCACCCTGTCTTTTTTGAATAAAAAGATGGGAATTTGATTGATATCTTTTGCATTTTATAATGTCCATGCCAAGCATTTTAGACACATAATCAAACTCTGTTTCATTGGACGCTTCTACAATTATCATCGTGTCATCATGAACAAGTCCAGATGTATGCAGATAAAAAAGCACTTCCTTTTCCAGTTCCTGCCCAAATGGCGGATCCATAAAGATAAGATCAAACTGATAACGTCCCTCCATCTGGTAAAGTGCGGACATCACGTCCGACGAAAATACCTGCGCCCGATCTGTAAACTTTGTTTTGTTTAAATTTTCCTCAATGCATTTCAGCGCAGGCTTTGAGCGTTCCACAAAAACAGCCTTACGCGCCCCCCTGCTGATTGCCTCGATGCCGATTCCTCCGCTTCCGCTGAATAAATCAAGAAAATTCGAATCGTATACATATGGCATCAATACATTAAACAGCGTCTCCTTTGTTTGATCCGATGTTGGTCTTGTCTCATAGCCTGCGGGTGTTTTTAGCTGCAGCCTTCTGGCAGTTCCTGCGATTACTCTCATATAAACCCTTTCTATAGACGAAGCTTTGTCCCCTTTGTATCTCGTTTTCCAAGCTTCTCTTTGATTTCCGTCGTCTGTTCTACACCATTTTTTAAGAAATAGACCGCTTCTACTTCATCGTTGTCGGTAAGTTTCATGCCTCTGACACCAATTGCACCTTTTTTCTTGACGGGAATTTCGTCAAGCGGGAACTTTAAAAACATGCCGTCCTTTGTTTGCAAGACAATATTTCTTTGATCTACAATCGGAGAGATCGCAACAATCTCGTCTCCATCACCCAGCCCTGTCGCCGCGACCGTTCGCTTTGTTACATCAAACTCCGTACCAAACACCTGCTTCAGCATAGACTTTTTGGTTGCAAATATAAGCTTTTGCATCACAAGCTCATTTAAGGAGCAAATATGGACGAGCGTTTCATCCTGACTGTTAAAATTGCTGATATTATCAATCGGCGTTCCCTTATCACGAAACTTCCCATAAGGAATGTCCAATACTTTTATTGTATGCATCTGCCCTTTATTTGTAAAGACACAAATTCGCCCCGTATTCATGCAGGAGAACACATATTTATTCTCTGCATCTGCCGCTTCTTTATTCCTCTCGTACGTTTGTTGGTCGATCGTTTTTGCGTAACCGAAACGATCCATTAAGAAAAGGACTTCCATTTCCTCAAGCTTTTTCTCCTCAAATACGATTTTTTCTGCATTTTCTATCCTCGTCCTGCGCTCCCTGCCAAATTCCTTTTTATAGGCGTCCAAATCTTTCGTAATGACCTTGTCCATGGTTACCGGATTTGTCAGGATATCTTTATAAATTTCAATATTTTTAAGTGTTGCATCATGCTCCTTCATCAAAGCTTCAATTTCCAGCCCGATCAAGCGATAGAGACGCATCTCCAAAATAGCAGTCGCCTGGCGCTCTGTAAAACGAAGCTGCTCCGCCATTTTCTTGGAAATTCTTGATTTAAACTGAATTCCGTCCGTTTTCCCTTCCATCAGACAGGCCTTGGCAATTTTGATATCCTTGGAACCTCTTAAAATTTCTATAATCAGATCAATGACATCGCATGCCTGAATCAGACCCTCCTGGATTTCCTTTTTATCAAGCTCCTTGCTTAACAGCGTCTTATATTTTCTCGTCGCAATTTCGCGCTGAAAACAAACATGGTGTCGGATAATCTCCTTTAATCCGAGCGTTTCGGGTCTGCCATCTGCAACAGCCAGCATATTAACGCCAAACGTATCCTCCAGCTTCGTCTTTTTTAAAAGCATATTTTTTAAATTTTCTATATCCGCATCCTTTTTCACCTCAATTACAATGCGGATTCCTTCTTTGGAGGACTGGTTGGAAATATCTACAATATCATTCGTCTTTTTCGTATCGATCAGCGAGACGATATCCATTAAAAATTTGCTGATATTAGCGCCGATCATCGGATAAGGAATCTCGGTCACAACAAGCTTCGTTTTTCCCGATTTGCCCTTTTCAATTTCGATCTTTCCACGAATTTTAATCTTTCCTGCGCCCGTCTCATAAATGGAAAGCAGTTCATCCTTGTTCGTAACGATTCCACCCGTAGGAAAATCAGGACCGGGAATATATTGCATTAGCTCCTCGGTCGTTATTTCCGGATTTTTCATATAGGCCTTAACACCCTCTATGACCTCCACAAGATTGTGCGGCGGCATATTTGTCGCCATACCGACAGCAATTCCTTCCGTTCCGTTAATTAAAAGATTTGGAATTTTAGCCGGCAGCACCTCCGGCTCCGTCTCCGTTTCATCAAAATTAGGAACAAAATCAACGACATCCTTGTCCAAATCGGCAAGCATCGCCTCCTGTGTCACCTTTTGAAGACGGGCTTCCGTATAACGCATCGCAGCAGCACCATCGCCTTCGATCGAACCAAAATTACCGTGACCGTCTACAAGCGGCATTCCCTTTTTAAAATCCTGTGTCAAAACAACTAATGCATCATAGATAGAA
>CAZBRY010000211.1:3261-4046 GCA_964494285.1 uncultured Lachnospiraceae bacterium | reverse complement strand
CTAACAAGATCAGCAGTGCCAGCGTCTTTGTACTCCAGAACGCATCCGGCGACTCTTCCTTGGAAGACCTGATAAATACGGCATAATACCAAATGCCGAACACCACGATATAAATCGCCTCGATCGCACAAAGCACATAAATCACATACGTGTCATAGTCCGCAAGCAGCTCTACCGCAAACACCCGATTCATCAGAACGGCACATACCGTCCGGATCAAAAGCATAACAAAGTATGGAACAACGCAAAACAAAAGACCAAATGACTTTTTCATAGACCGACTCCATTTTCAATTGCCTGATTTCTCAGGAATTCCATGAATTCCGTTTGATTGTCTTTTGTAACCTTCACTCCGAAGCCCTGTGCCGCAAGCCCAGGGTCTACAGTTCCATTATATGCGGCATCTATCATGGTATTCCCGATTGCCGGAATAAAATGACTCGTCTCATAGTAATTGCTGTTACCCATCGTAATATTGGAAAAGCTGCTGAAATTATAATAATCCGTCACATTGGCGAGTTCTTTAAGAAAGTCCAGATAACCGTTCTCCAAATCCAGCGCATACGTTTTGTAATAAAGCGGGTTCGTCACGACGGTCAGGCGGATCCCATTTTCTTCGCAAAGATCTACAAACTCCTGCATCTCCGCAATCGATTCATCCAGACGCAGGGAATAATAACCCGCCCAGTATCCGACTGCCTCCGTGCCGTCGCCGTTTGTTCCGTCAAACTCCGAAACGATATTCAGGCGCTCTGTTCCCGTCCTGCGAAACCGCGCCGCAAAAT
>CAZBRY010000211.1:2227-3251 GCA_964494285.1 uncultured Lachnospiraceae bacterium | reverse complement strand
CGGGGTCATTGTCCTCATGCTCCCTGATCGTGGACAGCGCCTGCCAGGTCGTCAGCAAATCGCAGTATTTCGTATAAAATTCCAGATGGGAAATCAGCCCTCCGCTCGGATAGGATGTCCGGTAAAGCACATTTTCATGCATGGTGGGATCCACAAAGCAGGAAATATCATCCACGAGCAACAGGATATTCTTTGGCACAAAGCCGTTTTTGAGCAACACCTTCAGCGTTTGAACATGCTCCGCCGGTACCGCCTCCGAGCTTGCCATATTATAATACGTCCCGCCCGGTATCTGCTCCACATCGATAAAACCGGCGCGGGAAGAACCAAACACAAGCGAATCGAACTTGTCCCGGTTATGGATGATATATTTCGTCTTGATAAAGTTTTTATTCGGTTCCACCCCGTTGTTGACCGGCGAATCGTAATGAAAAATATTGTACGGGTCGATGAGGATGTTGACCGGCGCAAAAATTGCGAACAAAATCAACGAAAACACCAATAATTTGATCAAAAACTTTTTCATGGCTTTCCCTTTTCTAAAATTTGAAATAGATGAATTCCTGTGTCATCCCGTTGTGGATCTTGAGCACGATCACGAGAACGGCCGTTCCAATATAGAGCGCCCAGCGAAGCGGCAGCTTTAACCGGTCAAGCTCCTTTAACAGGTCATGTTTCATGCTGAAATAGTCATATGCCATCAAAAACAGGATGGAAGCGCCCGTCTTTGCGACCGACAGCCTGCTCATCGTCATCTGCCCCATCGCCTCCGCAAATGAACCGCCGGGGAATATGTGCCGCAAAATATAAATCGCATCCGAAATGGAATTGGCACGAAAAAACATCCACGCAAAGCTGACGACACAAAACGTCAAAACGATGCTTCCCGCATGGCGAAGCCACAAAACGACCCGGCCCGGCTGTTTTTCAGCCCTGCCTGCCTGAGACGCCGCAGCTTTTCTTTTTTCAAAAAATTCCTTTACCGTATTTTCAATTACCTGGCAAACGCCGTGAATGCCGCCCC
>CAZBRY010000211.1:0-2217 GCA_964494285.1 uncultured Lachnospiraceae bacterium | reverse complement strand
ATGCCAGAGGCCGCTTGCCAGAAATGTCACGATCAAATTCAAATTTTTTCTCGTCTTTGATACGCGGTTGCCGCCAAGCGGGATATAAACATAATCCCGAAACCACGTGGACAGCGAAATATGCCAGCGGCTCCAAAACTCCTTCACAGACGACGACCAATACGGGTATCTGAAATTTGTCATCAAATCAAAGCCGAGCAGCTTCGCGACGCCGACTGCCATATCGGAATAGCCGGAAAAATCGCAGTAGATCTGGAATGTAAACAACAACGTCGCCAGCACCAGGCTAAGGCCCGAATGCGCCCCCACATTGTCAAAAACCACATCCACATATTTGGACATCGAATCCGCAAATACGAGCTTTTTAAGCAATCCAAGCAAGATCAGCCTCATACCGTAAACAGCCGTATCATAATCAAACTTTTTCTCTTTCTCAATCTGGGGCAAAATATTTCCGGCACGCTCAATCGGCCCGGAAGAAACATTCGGAAAAAACGAAACAAATATGGCATATTTCCCAAAATGAGGCTCTGCCGATATTCTCCCTTTGTAGACATCGGCGAGATAACCGACCATCTGAAATGTATAAAAAGATATGCCGACCGGCATCAAAAGCTTCAGTGTGGTCTCCTGCATGGGAACAGCAAAAATGCGCAGTACCTTCTCCACACTGTACAGCGCAAAATTTGCATATTTAAACAAAAGCAGGAGGAACAGAGTAGCCAAAGTTCCCGCAGCAAACAATACTCTTTTCTTTTGAGCGTCCGTCGCCTTTCCCATAAAAAGCGCACTGAAATACGAGATCAGCATCGTAAACAACATCACTGCCAGATATCTGGCGTCCCAGCTCGCATAGAAAAAAACATTTGCCGCAAGCAGTGTTGTCCACCTGTATTTATGGGGCAGAATCCAGTATAGAAGAAATACAGCCGTCATGAAAAAAATAAAAGAAATCGAACTAAATAACATACTGGCTTCCTAACCTCTCCTGCTGCCTGTCTACAAGATCCGCAATCGTTACATTATCCACAACACGATTGATCGCATCTTCTAAATCCTTCCAGACTGTAAGTGTGTCGCATGTATCGCACCGCTCGCACTCATTGGTATCCCCATCCAAACACGCAACCGGCGATAAGCTGCCCTCGGTAAGCCGCAAAATCATGCCCACCGTGTATTCCTTTGGATCTCTTGTCAGCTTATAGCCGCCTTGCGCACCGCGTACACTTTTGACGTAGCCGGCCTTATTTAAAATCGCAATAATCTGTTCCAAATACTTCTCAGAAAGATCCTGGCGCTGTGCGATCTGCTTAACCTTTATATATTCGCCCGTATTATTTACGGCCAGATCCAGCATGACCCGGACAGCGTATCTGCCCTTTGTAGATATTTTCATACTTAACACCTCTCCATAGTTTAGATTATATAGTTTAATTCCTATTGCGTCAATATAGATTGCGGAAAACAAAAGGGGCGCACTCTGACTTGCAGAAGGCTCCCCTGTACCAATTTATGAAATAGAACAAAAGTGTGTTTAAAATAATGGGACGACTGCGCCATCATAGGTATTGTTGATATACTCTTTTACCTCATCCGACTGCAATGCTTTCACAAGAGCCTGAATTCCGGGTGCGTTTTCACCACCCTCTTTCACAACAAGGATGTTCGCATAAGTCTGTGCCGCCTCTGACTCCGCCTTTTCTGCCGCAACGGCATCCTTGCCGACACTCAGTCCGGCTTCCATCGCATAGTTTCCGTTTAATACAACAAAGTCAACTTCGCCTAGGACTCTCGATACCTGAGCTGCCTCCAACTCAATCACTTCAATGTTTTTTGGATTCTCCACGATATCCTTGACTGTTGCCTCCAGTCCAACGCCTTCCTTCAGCGTGATCAGACCATTATCCTGCAATAATAAAAGTGCTCTCGCTTCGTTAGTCGTATCGTTCGGAACTGCAATCTTTGCACCCTCCGCAATGTTTACAAGATCCGAAGAAACGCCCGGATAAATTCCATACGGCTCATAGTGAATCTGCGCCGCCTGCACAAGGTGTGTTTCATTTTCCGCATTGAAATCTGTCAGATACGGGATATGCTGAAAGTAATTTGCATCAAAATCACCGCTCTCCACAACAAGATTTGGCTGCACATAATCGTCAAATACCGTCACCTGCAGATCCCAGCCCCCTGCTGCCAGCGAATCCTTTACCTGCTCCA
>CAZBRY010000210.1:0-4067 GCA_964494285.1 uncultured Lachnospiraceae bacterium | reverse complement strand
GGAGCGGATTTATTCCGTCAATCTTCTGCTGGAGCTGTTAAAGCTGGACGAGTACGGGGAGCCGGCGGATAAGGAAAAGACGGCGGAGCTTGCGGGAAATCTGGAGCGGATTCTTGGGGAAATCTGCGATTATGCTTATGAAAACGGGCTGATCGAGGAAAATGGGGTCGTATACCGGGATTTGTTTGATACAAAGGTCATGAATTGCTTTTGTCCGCGCCCGGGCGAGGTCATCCGCACGTTTCGAGAAAAATATGCGCGATCTCCAAAGGAAGCGACCGACTATTATTACCATTTGTCAAAGGCTTCGGACTATATCAGGGAATATCGGATCGCAAAAGACATTAAATGGACGACCGACAGCGAATACGGCCCGATCGATATGACGATCAACTTATCCAAGCCGGAAAAGGATCCGAAAGCAATTGCCGCAGCGAAAAATGCGAAGCAGTCCGGCTATCCCAAATGCCTGCTTTGCGTGGAAAATGAAGGTTATGCGGGACGGATCAATCATCCGGCCAGAGAAAACCACAGGATCATCCCGATTACGATTTGCGGGCAGAAATGGGGCTTTCAATATTCCCCGTATGTCTATTACAACGAGCATTGCATCGTGCTGAACACGGAGCACGTCCCGATGTCGATCAACCGGGAGGTGTTTGAAAAGCTGTTTGATTTTCTTCGTCAGTTTCCGCATTATATGATTTGTACGAACGCGGATCTTCCGATCGTCGGCGGTTCGATTTTGAGCCACGAGCATTTTCAGGGCGGGAATTTCGAGTTTCCGATGGCGCGCGCGCAAGTGGAGAAAGAGATCACAATTCCGGGTTATGAGGAGATACAGGCGGGCATCCTGCACTGGCCGCTGTCCGCGATCCGCATTCGCAGTAAGGATCAAACGAGGCTTGTGGAGCTGGCGGATCATATTTTGACCGCATGGCGCGGCTATACGGATGAGGAAGCATTTATTTTTGCAGAAACGGACGGCACGCCTCACAATACGATTACACCGGTCGCCAGAAAAATCGGAGAATTTTATGAGCTGGACCTGACGCTGCGCAACAACATCACGACGCCGGAGCGTCCGCTTGGCGTTTACCACCCACGCGATGCGTACCATCATATTAAAAAAGAAAATATCGGCGGCATCGAGGTCATGGGACTTGCGATCCTGCCCTCCCGTTTAAAGGAGGAGCTGGAAGCGCTCGCCGTATCGATTTTGGACGGCAGGGATATCCGTTCCAACGAAGCGCTTGAAAAGCATGCGGACTGGGTGGAGGAATTTCTTCCCCGCTATAAAGGCACACTGACAAAGGACAACATCATGGATATTCTTAAAAAAGAAACCGGAAAGGTCTTTGTAAAGGTGCTGGAGGATGCCGGTGTATTCAAATGTACCGAAGAAGGAAGAGGTTATTTCACGAGGTTTGTGGAGAGCTTATAAAAGGATCTTTATTTATCAAAAAAAGCAGCTTAAGCAGTTGCTTTTTTGATGCCTGTTTTTACGCTTATCATTCGTAAATGTTTTCCTTGAGCGAATCCCGTTTCAATATTATAATAGAAACAGCGGATATATAAGAGAGTGGCAGCGAGAGAGGAGAACTATAGATGAAGTGTAAAAATTGCGGTTCCGACATGTCTTTGGAGGATGAAAAGTGTGGTTTCTGTGACACCGAGAATCCTTATTACAAGGAACATCGGGAGAGTATGCAAAGATATAAGGAACAGTTTGAGAAAACAAGAACGGATGTATATGAAAAAACAGAGCGCTTTTCGGGAATTACAGTAAAGGTTACGATTGTTGCTGTTTTGGTGGCCCTTAATTTCATTTGTGCACTTTTTCGTGCAAATTCATGGGAAATTAATAATAAGTTTCTTGAGATGAAGGGAAACCGCAACATGGAATTGCACAAAGAAAAGCTATACGAGATGGAAAGGGCGGGAGACTACATAGACTTTGTCGAATACTATAATGCAAATAAGCTTTATTATATCGACGAGTTGGATGAATTTACAGAGGTCAAATATTGCTGCACGGATTATGAAATGATTTATAAGAATATTGTAAAAATAACAATAGAAAAAAACACGAAATCATCTGCTGATGAATGTGTATTAGAAATTAATGAGTATTTAGACAGACTATATAGTTCGATGAGTCCTGATGAGTATTATAACGAAGACTGCTATTCCAAGGAGCATGTGCGGGCGATGCAGGAGATAAAAAACCGAATTCATGCGTTATTACACACTTATTGTAACGTCAGTCAAGGGGATTTAGAACACTTTGCCGAGTTATCTTCTACAAAAAGACAGCTTTTAATAAGGGAAGGAGTCAGAATTTATGAAGAGCAAAATTGACAAGCTATCTGTTTTAAATTTTTCAATTATTATTCTGGCGGTGGTGTTTGCTATTAATTTGTGTTCAACGATATACGTTTTCGTAAAAGGAGAAGCCTATTATACATACGAAGAGACTTCCCTTCTTTACTTTGTGAAAGAAGGAGATTACTCAAACTTGATTGAAGGTGTCCATGAAAGAAAATATATCAATCCGGGTGATTCACAAACTTATAAAGAAATAAGTGCGGTGGTTGAATATTTTGAGGCAGCTTCCCTTTATCATGCATATCAGAAAATGGGAGATACGACAGAGGAAAAGAAGTTTCAGCAGAAAATGGTTGAGAGTAGCTCCTTACTTGGGGAATTGAGCTTTGTAGAGGAAGACATTAATAAAAAGCTGGGAATGGAATAAAAAGATAAGTATGTAAAAGAGGGAGAGTCTGCCTATGAATTCGAAACTAAAAAAACATTGCGTAAATTGCGGTGCGAGCTATTCCTACCAGGAGGCAAAATGTCCATACTGCGGTACGGTGAATGAAATTGGTGCCGAACAAAAATATATGGAGCATTTGGAGGATATTAGGGAAGATCTTGAGGCGGTTGCTGAACTTCCTGAGAATGTCTACAAAGAAGAAATAAAAAGTACCGGAAAAAAGGTTCGCAAGCATGTGGTGAGGGGAATCATTGTGCTGGCGGTAATAGCTGCTATTTGGCTGTATTTGCAAAATCGGGTATATGACTACTATAGTAAGGATCAGTTGCTGTGGGAACAGGAAAATCTACCAAAGATGGATGCATGGTATGAAGCCGGGGAATATGATAAAATTCAGGACTTCATGAATACTGCGGAATATCCGCTTTATGACTGGGAACATTATGATTATTTGGAATCATACAGAAAATATCAATCTATTTTGTATTATCATCAGCTTCTGCAAAATAGTGAAGAACTATTGGAGCAGGATAGGGAGTTTGCAATATATGACAGTTTGTCCTTAATGCATGATGCAACCTTTCAAGATAGTTACCAGCACTTTTCTGAGGAAGAAAAGCAATTGATAAAGGAGTACGGCGCAGAGGCGGAACAATTATTAGTTGAGGCTTTCGGATTAACGGAACAGCAAGTAGAAGAAATATACCAGGCGGTATTGGTAAATGGGTACATAGATTTTGAAAAATGCCGGAAATACATTAAAAAAATAGATTGATAAGAAGGGGAAACGAATGAAATGTGAAAATTGCGGTTCCGAAATGTCTATCGGGGATAAGGAGTGTAACTTCTGTAAGTTTGAGAATCCTTATTATAAAGAACACCAGGAAAGTATGAAAAAATATAAGGAGCGGTTCAAAGAAACAAAAATAGATGTGTATGAAAAAACCGGCCGATTTACGGAGCTTACGATAAAAATAACAGTGACCGCTGTTTTAGTGGCTCTTAATCTGATCTTTCTGTTGATTGGGGTGAAGTCGTGGGAGATTAATGACATGGTTCATACAATGAGTGGGGCAATTCATGCAAAGGAACATAAGGAGAAATTATATGAATTGGAAAGAGCGGGAGATTATTTAGGGTTTTATGGATACCATACCGCAAAAGATCTTCTTTGGGTAAGAAAGCTGGATGAGTTTGATGAGCTCCGAAACTGCTGCAGCAGTTACGAGATGATTTACAAGTATCTATTAAAACTTACGGTAGAAGAGGAAGGCTATATGTCTCGACAGGA
>CAZBRY010000209.1:0-4073 GCA_964494285.1 uncultured Lachnospiraceae bacterium | reverse complement strand
GTTGTTTCCAATGCGCGTGATGACGTAAAGTGTCATGCGAAACATCTCTGTGCTCCTTACAATGAAAAAGGGGTTTACAGAGAACTTCAAACTTTATTTTAGGAGGAATTGGTATGCAGGAACAGCAGGAATATGATGACGAGGTATTACGGACTTTCTTGAAAAACCAGAGCCAGTTGTTTGATGAGAATGTAGCGGAGACGCTGGAGGAGGCAGAGGCATTTTTAGAGGATTGTATGGCGGTTGTCGTTGATTCTTTGGAAGAGGTACGGGCATATTTTGAAGAAATCGGTGCGGACGTTGGCGAGATGGATTCAGAAGAGTTGGAGGATGCCAGTGAGGTATTCAAAATTCCAGACGGTCGCTATTTGATTGTAGAAGGATAGCCGGGCAGATCCGCGATATTTTTCCATAAAATATATCATCGCAGGCATGACGGCAGGTGCTGTCAAGGGATGACAGCATGCGATAATACAAATTTCCCCACGATTTCGGCGATTCCGTCTTGGTCGTTGTCGCGCTCGGTGATGTAGTCGGCGTGCTGCTTTGTGAAGGCAGTGCCGTTTTGCATGACGACGCCGATCCCGGCGGTGTCGATCATCGTGATATCATTTTCCTCATCGCCTGCGGCAATCGCGTTTTCGATCGGGATGTGGAAGTATTCGCACAGAAATTCGACTGCGGAGCCTTTTGTCGAGGATAGGTTGGAATATTCCAACAGGATGTCGCTGGAAAAGGTGCTGAACAGCTTTTCGTCTGCCCACGGTGCGAGATTATCGCGAAAGGCTGTAAGATGCTCCCGCCCGTCAAGAGAGATGACGATCAGCTTAATCGGTTCCTCAAAAAGCGCGGACAGCACGTCGTCCACGACGAGACCGGGCATGCCGATATGGTTCGTATAGTGGTCGAAGGCATCGGTCTGATGCTCGGATACGACATGCGTGCGGGAATAGGTATGGCAGTGCAGACCTGCCTTTGCCGCTTCGTCGAACAGATGTCTGACATAGGGGAGCGGTATGGTATATTTTTGTATTGTTTTCTTTTCGTAACAGTCATAGATCAGTCCGCCGTTGTAGCTGGCAATATAAAAGCCGGGCGTAATAAAGCCATATTCCTGCGCGATGAGGATGGCACTTTGGATCGGTCGTCCCGTCGCAATTACAAATTTGTGCCCCTCAGCTGTCATTTTTCTGATGGCCTCCAGGTTCACCTGACTGATTTCTTTTTGTGAATTTAATAAGGTTCCGTCAAGATCCGAGAACAGTATTTTTTTATCTGTCATAAGTATGTGCTCCTTGTTGAATAGAGGTGTCCAACAGTGATTTTAAATGTGAAAGAACCGACTCATGAATATATAGGTTGCCGTAGCCGATGCCCAAGTCGGTTTTCGGCTTTGTCGTGCCGTGAAAATCGGAACCGCCGGAAATGGCGAGGTCGAATTTTGCGGCAATTTCTTTCATTTCTCTCTCCTCGGTCGAGGAGTAGGTCGTATATTTGGCCTCAATTCCATCAAGACCCGCTGCTTTTAACCGCCCCACAAGAATCTCGAGCTTTGCGCGGCTCATGCGGTATAGGGGCGGATGCGCGAGGATCGAAAGCCCACCTGCAGATTTGATAAAGCCGACTGCCTGTTCGGGCGTTATTTTTTCTCGCGCAACGAAACACGGACCATGATCACCAATGTATCGGTCAAACGCCTCCTGCATACTTTTAATATAGCCCTTTTTCAGCATATATTTTGCATAAAGCCCGCGCGTGATGATCGCGCCCGGAAATTCATGCTCCAATTCCTCCAGTGTGATATCAATGCCATGTTCTTTTAGCTTTTCACATATTTTTTCATTGCGCAGTTTCCGGCTGTCTTGAAATTTTTTTATATAATCTGCAAATCCGGGGGCATTTTGGTTTACGTAAAGTCCGACAATATGAATATCCCGACCTTCGTATTCGGTGGACAGCTCAACACCGGGAATGACCTCCAGAGGCTTTCCCTTCGCATAGGAAATAGCCTCGTCAATGCCGGCCGTTGTATCGTGATCGGTCAGTGCAAAGGCGGTCAGTCCTTTTTCAAGGGCGTAATCCACAAGCTCCAAAGGAGTATAGGAGCCGTCTGATTTGCTGGAATGTACGTGTAAATCTACCATGAAATTCTCCGTTTTGACAGCGTTTAGTTTTCGTCCTCTTCTTTGTTGGCCGTATAGATAAAGCGCTTTCTTGCCAACTCATCGCTTTCCAGATATTCGTCATAGGTCGTAATCTTATCGATCAGTGATCCGTCCGACATGATTTCCATAATGCGGTTTGCCGTAGTCTGTACAAACTGGTGGTCATGCGACGAAAACAGAATGACCCCGGAAAACTTAATCAAGCCATTGTTGAGGGCTGTAATGGATTCCATGTCCAGATGATTTGTCGGCTCATCAAGAATTAGCACATTTGCGCCGGAAATCATCATTTTAGAAAGCAGGCAGCGTACCTTTTCACCACCGGAAAGGATTTTTACTTTTTTAACACCGTCTTCACCCGGAAAAAGCATTCTTCCCAAGAAACCCCGAACATAGGTAACATCCTTGATCGGAGAGTAGCCGGTCAGCCAGTCGGAAATCGTCAGGTCATTATTGAATTCTTCTGTGCTGTCCTTCGGGAAATAAGTCTGCGATGTCGTGACGCCCCATTTGAATGTTCCTTCGTCCGGTTCCATTTCCCCCGTTAAAATCTTAAAAAGAACTGTTTTAGCGAGCTCGTTGCCGCCGACTAATGCAACCTTATCCTCATGGCCGAGGATAAAGGAAAGGTTATCCAGTATTTTTACGCCGTCGATTGTCTTAGAAAGACCTTCTACAGTGAGCACCTCATTGCCGATTTCCCGTTCGGGACGGAAATCAATATAAGGATATTTTCTGCCGGACGGCTTAATTTCATCCAGCTCGATTTTTTCCAATGCGCGCTTTCTGGATGTCGCCTGCTTGGACTTGGAAGCATTTGCGGAGAAGCGGGAGATAAATTCCTGCAGCTCTTTGATTTTTTCTTCCTTTTTCTTATTGGCTTCCTTCATCTGTTTGACAAGAAGCTGGCTGGATTCGTACCAGAAATCGTAGTTTCCGGCATAAAGCTGGATTTTACCGTAGTCAATATCCGCGATATGCGTACATACTTTATTTAGGAAATATCGGTCGTGGGATACGACGATAACCGTGTTCTCAAAATCTATTAAAAATTCCTCAAGCCATGCAATAGCATCCAAATCAAGGTGGTTTGTCGGCTCATCTAGCAGCAGAATATCAGGATTGCCAAAAAGTGCTTTCGCGAGAAGCACCTTAACTTTCTGACTGCCATTTAAATCCTTCATAATAGAGTAATGAAGATCGGTATCAATGCCAAGTCCATTCAGCAGCATGGCGGCGTTGGATTCGGCTTCCCAACCATCCATTTCAGCAAATTCCGCTTCCAATTCACTTGCACGGATCCCATCCTCATCGGAAAAGTCCTCCTTCGCATAGATTGCGTCCTTTTCCTTCATAATTTGATAAAGATGCTCATTTCCGGTGATGACCGTATCCATGACCGAATATTCATCATATTTAAAATGATCCTGTTCGAGAACGGAAAGCCGTTGTCCGGGTGTGATTGCGATATCGCCGTTTGTCGTATCGAGCTGCCCTGACAATATTTTTAAGAAGGTGGATTTTCCGGCGCCGTTTGCGCCGATCAGTCCGTAGCAGTTCCCTTCCGTGAATTTGATGTTGACGTCCTCAAATAATGCTTTTTTTCCTAGCCGAAGTGTTACATTGTTTGCGCTGATCATGAAAATTCTCCTATATAATTGTATTCATTGAAATAATTGTTTTTAGCCACGGTTCTAATTATACGGGAAAATTATGAAAAAGCAAGAGGAGAAAATGAAGAGATATTTCGATGAACTGTTTATGTAGCGGGAAGCCGTCATAAGCTTCCCTTTATCACGCGGTGGAAAATCACTTAGCGGTTCAGCCTTGTGTCAAAATGGATTTTACGTGCTCCACTTCCTGTGTGCTGGCCTTTGCGGCAGGCACATAATAGCTTTTTTCGCGCGC